>RGYP01000023.1 GCA_010031985.1 Gammaproteobacteria bacterium | reverse complement strand
TGCCCCAGTATGTACCGGTCAGCCCGCATGCTGCGACGCCCGGTCCCAACAGCCCCGGGCCGGGCGGTCTCGGGCCGCGGCTCACTCGCTGCGATTCCTGCTCACGTGGAGGTCGGGGGCCAGGCCGCGAGAAACTCCGCGAAATGCGGTTCATCCGCCGCAGCCAAGTGTTCCCGGATGCGCGCCTCTTCGGCGGCGAGTCCTGCGGCATCGAGCCGGCCGCGCATCATCTCGAAACGCAAAAAGATGAGCCAGGTGTTGAGCACGTCGGTTTCGCAGTAGCGACGGATGCCCTGCAAATTGCCATCGGTGTACGCCTGCCAGACCTGATCACCCGAGAAGCCGAGTTTGCCGGGCAGGCCGAGCAGGTAAGCCATGTCGCTAAGACTCGCCTTGGCACGCGGCTGGTAAGCCGACAGCACGTCCATGAGATCGGTGTGTCGTTCGTGAAACCGACTGAGATAATTGTTCCAGCGAAAACTTTGATCCTCGCCGCCCGTCTCCCAATAGCGGCGCGCCACCACGCCGTGCTTGAGCGCCCGGTAGTGCAACACCGGCAAATCGAACCCGCCGCCGTTCCAGGAGACGAGATTCGGCGTGTGTCGCTCGATACCCTCGAAAAATCGTGTTACGAGCTCGGCCTCGGTCGATTCGAGATCGCCGAGACTCCATACCTTGAGCGTGTCGCCACGACGCATGACGCAGGAGATCGCCACGATGCGATGCTGCTCGTGCGGCAAAAAATCGCTGCCTCCGTGTCGACGCGCCTGCGCGAACATCGCCTTGGCCACCTGCACGTCTTCGAGCCCCTCGAGGCCGAAGACGCGGCGACCGAGTTCAACGTCCGGAACGGTTTCGATGTCGAAAACGAGTGTCGTCATGTGCGAGCTGCCACCATCAGGGCCTTCATGTCGCGTACGGCTGCGGCGAGGCCAGTGAAAACGGCGCGCGCGACGATCGCGTGGCCGATGTTGAGTTCGGTGATTTGCGCGATCGCAGCCACCGGTTGCACGTTCTCGTAGTGCAGCCCGTGACCCGCGTGGACCTCGAGACCGAGCGTCGCCGCAAGCCGCGCCCCGGCGCGCAGACGCTCAAGTTCGTGTGCCGCCTCAGCGCCACTG
Source organism: Gammaproteobacteria bacterium (assembly GCA_010031985.1). Taxonomy (GTDB): domain Bacteria; phylum Pseudomonadota; class Gammaproteobacteria; order Steroidobacterales; family Steroidobacteraceae; genus UBA964. The sequence continues at coordinate 11,839 of RGYP01000023.1, read as the reverse complement.
GTCTCGCAGTAGCGTCCGGTATGCAGTTCGACCACCGGCGCACCGGCTCGCGCCGTGGCCTCGATTTGCGCGGGCTCCGGATCGATGAACAGCGCCACGCGGATGCCGCTCGCCGCGAGCAGCGCACAGCTCTCGCGCAGTCGACCGATCTGCCCCACGACATCGAGCCCGCCCTCGGTCGTGATCTCGGCGCGGCGCTCGGGCACGAGACAGCAATCTGCCGGCCGGATACGCCGCGCCAGGTTGATCATTTCATCGGTGACCGCGATCTCGAGATTCATGCGCGTTCGCAACAACGGTCGCAGCGCTTCGACGTCGGCGTCCTGAATGTGCCGGCGGTCCTCGCGCAGGTGCAGCGTGATGTTGTCGGCACCAGCCTGCTCGGCGGCGAGCGCCGCCTCGATCGGACTCGGATAGCTCACGCGTCGCGCCTGACGCAGTGTCGCCACGTGATCGATGTTGACGCCAAGATCGATACCAAAACTCATGAATTCTTTGTCTCCTGACTGCGAGAACGACGGACGACCGCCCGCGCCACCGCGCGCGTGTTCAAATCGCGACCCTCGAGCGCCCGATCGAGCGCCGCCCGCAACACCCGCCGCGCCGTCTCGAGCACAGCGGGCTGGCGATAATCGTCCGCGGCGATAGCGAGCAGGTCGCATCCGGCCACGGCCGAGGTCGGCGGCTCGCCCGACACCTCGATGAAGCCGAGATCCGCATGGAAATGATAATACGCGTCGGCCCGCAGCGCGGCGCCCTCGCGAGCCTCGGCACGAAATTCGACCCCGTACCCGAGCATCTCGAGGAGCTGCCTCTCGAAGCTGCGCAGCACCGCCGGTACCGGCTCGCCCGCGCGCAATCGCTCGAGGCTGCGATGGTAGAGATCAAAAACGAGCGGCTGCGGATCGTGCCGCAGGGTGAGCTTGAGCACGAGCTCGTTCAGATACCACGCACTGATCAAGGCCGCCGCGGGCAGGGGCTGCCACTCGCCCGCCGCCGGCGCGCTCTCCACCTGATTTAGCTGCCCGGCATCACCGGTGAGGGTCCAGGAACCGAGCAACGGACGAAACGGCTGCAGCACGGAGGCACTGCGCGATTTCGGGCCCCGTACTCCGCGAGCAAACAAGGTCAGCCGACCATGCTCGCGCGTGAACACGTCGAGCATGCGGCTCGTGTCACGCCAAGGCCGATGGTGCAGCACGTAGAGTTCGGCAAGGTCGATGCGTCGGCTGCCCTTGGCCACCGCGGCGCTCTCCCTACTCGAGGCCCAGCGTGCGCAGCGCTTGGGCGTTATCCGCCCAGTTCTCGCGCACCTTGACCCACAACTCGAGGTGAACGCGGTGACCGAGCAGGCCAATGATTTCGCGACGCGAGGAGCTACCGACGCGCTTGAGCCGCGCACCCCCCGCGCCGATTACGATCGGCTTCTGACCCTCGCGATCGACCCAGATCACGGCATGGATCAGATCGCGTTCGCCCCCATCGGCGGTCTCGCGCTCCATCTTTTCGATCTCGACGGCGATGCCGTAGGGCACCTCCTGATTGAGCTCGAGCGTGAGTTTCTCGCGGATGATCTCGGTGATTCGAAACCGCAGGTCGCGATCGGTACGATCGGTCTCGTCGAACAATTGCGGCGAGGGCGGCAGTTCGCGAGCGATCGCCGTGATCAACTCCTCGAGATTGTCGGCGCGTACCGCCGACACCGGCACGATCGCGCGAAATTCGTGCCGCTGCGCAAGCTGCGCGATGAACGGCAGCAAACGATCGCGGGGTCTTGCGGTGTCGACCTTGCTCACCACGCACAGCGCCGCCCGTCCGCTCTCGCGGATGCGCTGCAAGACCGCTTCGTCTTCGGGCGTCCAGCGCAACGCCTCGACCACGAACACCACGAGATCCGCATCGAGCAGTGCCGCCGCCGCGGTGCGATTCATCGCGCGATTGAGGGCGCGTTTGCCACCCGCATGCAAACCCGGCGTATCGACGAAGGCGATCTGCAAGCCTGCACGGTTGACGAGACCCGTGATGCGATGCCGCGTCGTCTGCGGGCGCGGCGTGACGATCGACACTTTCTCGCCGACGAGCGCGTTGAGCAGGGTCGACTTGCCGACGTTAGGGCGACCGACGAGCGCCGCGAACCCGGCTCGGAAATCGGCCGACTCGAGCGGTTCGTTCATGTGCGTTCACCTATTTTCACAAGCGCACGCTGCGCGGCTTCCTGCTCGGCACGCCTTCGGCTCGAGCCTTCACCCACGGTGCTGATCTCTCTCGCTGCGATCTCGCAGCGCACCACGAAGTGCTGATCGTGCGGCTCACCGCTCACGCTCTCGACGCTGTAGACAGGCAAAGACAAAGCGCGCGACTGCAACCACTCCTGCAGACGGGTCTTCGGATCTTTGAGCGCGTCCGCTTGCGGCAAAGCCTCGAGCAGCGGCATGCAGAATCGAGTGACGATGGCGCGTGCCGCCTCGAGACCCGTATCGAGGTACACCGCGCCGATGGTGGCCTCGAAGGCATCGGCAAGAATCGATTCGCGACGGAAGCCGCCACTCTTGAGCTCCCCAGATCCGAGCTGCAACTCCTCTCCGAGCCCGAGACTCTGGGCGATTCCTGCCAGCGGCCCCGCACTCACGAGACTTGCGCGCAAGCGACTGAGATCACCCTCGTCCGCCGTCGGAAAGCGTTGATAGAGCAACTCGGCGACCAGAAGATTGAGCACCGCGTCCCCCAAAAATTCGAGTCGCTCGTTGTTGCGACCCGAGGCACTGCGATGAGTCAGCGCCGCCGTGAAGAGCGCAAGGTCGCGGGGCGCGTAGCCGAGCGCCGACTGCAACCATCGCTGCGGCCAATCCGGACGCATCGCGCTCACCGCTCGCTCACTCGATTCGAGTGAAAATGCGTGACCAGTTCGGGCCTCCGGACCGCTGCAGATCCCAGTTGAACCAGATCGCACTCGCCCTGCCCACGAGCAGCGACTCATCGACGAAACCCCAGACGCGACCGTCCGAGCTGTTGTCGCGATTGTCACCGACCATCAAATATTGTCCCTGCGGCACCTGCATGAAGCGGTCACCGGAGTCCGGGTTGATGCCGGCCGTCGACTCGTTGCAAATGTACCCCTGCATGATGTTGCGATTGCAGGATGGCAACGGCGGCACGGCCAGCATGTCGGAGCTCAGGCAATGCAGTACGGCGTGCTTGCGTCCGTCGAGGTCTTCTTCGGCAAGCCGCATGTTCTGGTAGCAACCGTCGTCGTAGCGGCTTTGCTGCACGAGGGGTACCGGTTTGCCGTTGATGATGAGCTGGTCGTTGCGAACTTCGACGAGATCGCCCGGCAAACCGACCACGCGTTTCACGTAATTGACGGCCGGATCGGCCGGGAACCGAAACACGGCGACGTCACCGCGCGCGGGCTTGCCCATCTCCACGATCTTGCGATGCACCACCGGCAAACGTACGCCGTAGGCGTATTTGTTGACGAGGATGAAGTCGCCATCGAGCAGGGTCGGCATCATCGAATCCGAGGGGATCCGGTACGGTTCGTAGAAAAACGAACGCAGCACGAGAAGCACCGCCATCACCGGGAAAAAACTGCGGGCGTAGTCGACGGTGCCCGGCAGTTGCAGCGATTCGGGCTCGCGCTTGGCCGCCCGCGCCGCTGCCAGGCGACGCGGCGCAAGCAGCCAATGATCGATCGCCCAGACGATGCCCGAGGCGACGGTGATCAGGATCAGCAGCAAACTGAAATCCGCCCGCTGTGCCGACATCAACTGGAAGAACCAGGCGATCACCAAAAACGGCAAGGCGCCGTAAAGCACGCGCATCACGAGCGGGTCGGGACTCGGCTGCCCTTCTTTGAGCACGAGCTGGCGACCGGGACGAACGAACCAGTCGTCGATCACGCAGATGATGGCGACCGGCAGCGCGAGCAATGCCAGCGTCGAGATGATGAGATCGATCATGGGGTCACTTCCTGCGGTCACTTCCTGCCGACTTTGAGCACCGCGAGGAAGGCCTCCTGCGGAATCTCCACGGAACCCACCTGTTTCATGCGCTTTTTGCCTTCTTTCTGCTTCTCGAGCAGCTTGCGCTTGCGGCTGACGTCACCGCCATAGCACTTGGCCAACACGTTTTTGCGCAGCGCCTTGACCGTGGCGCGCGCGATCACGTGCGAACCGATCGCCGCCTGTACCGCCACTTCGAACATCTGTCGCGGAATGAGCTCCTGCATCTTGTCGACGAGTTCGCGACCACGCTGATAGGCACTGTCGCGATGCACGATGATGGAGAGCGCATCGACTCGATCACCGTTGATGAGGATGTCGAGCTTGGAAAGCGGTGCCGTCTGGAAGTGACTGAATTCGTAGTCGAACGAGGCATAACCACGACTCGCCGACTTCAATCGATCGAAGAAATCGAGCACGACTTCGGCGAGCGGCAACTCGTACTGCAGCGACACCTGGTTGGCAAGGTACTGCATCTTTTTCTGCGAACCGCGCTTCTCGGTACACAGCTGCAATACCCCGCCCACGTAATCGGGCGGCACCAGGATGTTGGCGATGATGATGGGCTCGCGAATTTCCGCGAGCTTGTTCGGCGCCGGCAGTTTCGCCGGATTGTCGACGTATTCGTTGCTGCCGTCGGTGAGCCCGACCTCGTAGACCACGGTGGGCGCACTCGTGATGAGATCGAGGTCGTATTCGCGCTCGAGCCGCTCTTGCACGATATCCATGTGCAGCAGCCCGAGAAAGCCGACTCGGAACCCGAAGCCGAGCGCACCCGACACTTCGGGTTCGTAGTGCAGCGCAGAATCGTTGAGTCGCAGCTTCGCGAGCGCGTCGCGGAACGACTCGTAGTCGTCGGCGTTCACCGGAAAGAGCCCCGCGAACACGCGCGGCTGCACCTGTTTGAAACCGGGCAACGGGGCAGCACAGGCCTTGTTTTCGAGGGTGATGGTGTCGCCCACCGGTGCACCGTCGATTTCCTTGATGCCGGCGATGACGAAGCCGACCTCGCCCGCGCCGAGCTGCGTCGCACCGATGGACTTTGGCGTGAAGCGTCCGAGCTTGTCGACCAGCCAGTTGCGACCGGTCGACATCACGCGAATCTTGTCCCCGGTCTTCAGCGTGCCGTTGACCACCCGCACCAAAGAAACGACGCCGACGTAATTGTCGAACCAGGAGTCGATGATCAGCGCCTGCAAGGGCCCGTTCGGGTCGCCCTTGGGCGCCGGAATGCGCTTGACGATGGCCTCGAGCAACTCGGGCACGTTCTCGCCGGTCTTCGCCGAGACCCGCACTGCATCCTGCGCCTCGATACCGATGATTTCTTCGACTTCGCGGATCACTTTCGGCGGATCAGCCGAGGGCAGATCTATTTTGTTGATGACCGGCAGTACCTCAAGGCCCTGCTCGATCGCGGTGTAGCAATTGGCAACGCTCTGCGCCTCGACGCCCTGCGAGGCATCGACCACGAGCAGTGCGCCGTCGCAGGCGGCGAGCGAGCGCGACACCTCGTAGGAGAAGTCCACGTGCCCCGGGGTATCGATGAGGTTGAGCTGATAGCGCTGACCATCGGCCGCGTTGTAGTAGAGCGTGACGCTCTGCGCCTTGATGGTGATGCCGCGCTCGCGCTCGAGCGCCATCGAGTCGAGTACCTGACTCTGCATCTCGCGCGCCTCGAGGCCACCACACAACTGGATCAGCCGATCGGCGAGCGTGGACTTGCCGTGATCGACGTGGGCGATGATCGAAAAATTGCGGATGTTCTGCATTCGGGCTCAGGTGATCCCCCGGCCAAAGACTCCGGGGCTTGCAAAAAGCGGCGGATTATACCGGTTGGCGGGCCCGGCGCCCTCAACGAGCGCGAAACAAGCGCTCGATCTCGCCCGGATCGAGGCGAGTCACGGCGATCGGCGCCCCATCCCAGAGCAAAACGGGGATTTTATGGCCGTAGCGCCGCAGCATTTCGGGGTCGGAGTCGACGTCCAGCGTCTCGAGCGGCGGCAGCGTCAGCATGCCGCCGAGCTGCGCCAATTCGTCGGCGAATTCCTCACAGAGTCCGCAACCCTCGCGGGTCAGCAGCGTGAGGCGGCCGGGATGGGCGGTCACGGGTTCTGCGGCACGAACGCCGGGCGCGGCTGAACGATACCGACCGCCTCGCGTGGCCGCCCCGGGACGCCGGGACGCGCGGGCTCCGCAGGACGCGTGGACTCAGCGGGACGCGTGGACTCAGCGGGACGCGCCGCGGCCTCGGATTCGCCGGGCGCGAGTTGGGCGGCGATCAGGCGTGCCGTCTGTACCGGAATCTCGCCGATCACCACCACGTGATGACCGTGCAGGAAGGTCGAAAACGCCGTGGAGGCGCCGATCTGTCGCTCGAGCGCGATTTCCTTGGCCGAGCGCGGCGGCAGACGCGCACCGATGAACACCGACACCGAGGCCAAGCCATCGGAGAGCACGATGTGCGAGACCGGCTCGTCGGTCCCGGGCAAGGTTTGTTCGCCACGCTGCGTCACCTGGAATCCGCGCGGTGCGGTACGCAGACTCCACACCGAGGCCGAATCGTTGACGGTGCGCAAACGCATGCCGCCGTCGTTTTCGATGCGCCGAAAGCCCTCGGTGGAGACGGCCGGCTGGAAGGTGTCGTCGGGAATGTCGGCGACCCGCTGCAGGCTGGCAAACGCGATGCGCTCGAGCACCTGACCGCGGCGATCGTAGACCTCGGACTTCAAAGGCAAGCGCGTGCGCGCGTCGATCCAGACCCGATAGCCGTAGCGGTAGGGATCGAGCGGCACCAAAGAAATCAGCCGGGCATCGCGCTCGACGAGCCGCGTACGCTGCACCTCGCCGAGTCGGTAGAACTGCGCCGTATGCTCATCGAAGCGCGGGAAATTGGGCAACAGACCGCCGCGACGGGGTCGGCGTTCGATCAGCACCGTGCGCTGGTCGGGCAACACGTACGAGAGCTCTTCGCCCACGCGAATGAACTCTCGCCGCGAACCATCGAGCGACACCAAACGCTCGGCGATCTCGCCATTTTTGACCCGGTGATGAATGCGCAGCGATTCGGACTGGCCGCCGCGCTCGTGAAAAAACGTGCCCTCGTAGCTTTGTTCGGCGAGCGCGCGATTCATGCGCTCGAGCCACTCGCGAGCGTCATCGGCGAAGGCGGCGATCGGCAGCATCACCCAAACACCGGCAAGCAGCGACGCCCAGCGCCGTGCGGCGCGCAGCGCGAGGCCTGCCGCGATGCTCAACGAACTTCCTCCGCAGGCACCTCGGCGGTGGGCGCATCGACCGCGATGACGGCGCTCATCGACGAATGGCGCAGCATCGGCGCCGAAACCGCCGTATGCGCCCCCACGTAACCTGCCAGCGGGAACGCCGGATTGACCGCGCCGGTGTTGAGCGGCGGGGTGACGTAGCTCATCGGCTCGCCATTGCCCTTGGGCTCGGCGGACGAGGCAGCCTCCACCGGGGCCTTGGCGAGCAAGGGTTCGCTCGGCATGGCCGGGATGCGTCGCAGGTTCTCGTCACGCGCGAGGCGCCGTGCGAGCAGTTCGCATTCGGCCTCGGGCAGTTCGCCATCGAACATGGCCGACAATTGACTCTCGCGCTGCTCGAGCAATTCGGCGTTGCCGTCGCTACCGGCGGCACCCTGACTGGTATTTCCGTTCATCCCGTCACCTCTCCCCGCCCAAGACCACCCTCGAACACTTCGCGCAAGCGAGCATCGATGGCCTCGCGAGCACGAAAGATTCGGGAGCGCACGGTCCCCACCGGACACTCCATGGCGTTGGCGATTTCCTCGTAAGACATGCCCTCCAACTCACGCAGCTGGATGGCGGTTCGCAAATCTTCGGGCAAGGCCTCGATGGCCGCGGTCACGATGGAGCGGATCTCCTCGGTGAGCGCCATCGCCTCCGGCGTGGCCGTGTCTTTCATGCGTGCCAGCACCTCGCTCGACTCTTCCCCCTCGGGGCGATCGATCTCGAAACTGAGCGGACTGCGGCCGCGGGCAGCGAGCGCGTTTTTGGCGGTGTTGATGGCGATGCGATACAGCCACGTGTAGAACGCGCTGTCGCCGCGAAAGCGTGGCAGCGCGCGGTAGGCCTTGATGAAGGCCTCTTGGGCGATGTCCTCGGCCTCGGCCGGGTCGCGCACGTAGCGCAGTACGAGCTTGACGACCTTGTGCTGGTAACGTCGGACCAGCGCGTCGAAGGCCCCGGCGTCGCCACGTTGCGCGAGTTGCACCAGGCTGAGATCGCTTTGTTCCGAGTTGTTCACGGCAGGCCACTCGGGCCCCGCGGGCACCCTTCGAGGGACTGTCGAACTGGCGACGTGCATGGCGTCCGGTGAGACCCGAGTGCTTTGCAAAAGTTCGCAAGCTGTGAGGTTTTGGCGTGGCAGATCACGGCAGGGTTCCCATTGCGGCCAGTCTAACCGCATGGCGGGGGGCCATCAGCCCAGTCGGACACGGTCGATGAGGCCCTGCAGACCAGGGTCGGGATGCGCCTGCCCGGCAAGCAGGTAACGGGCGAGTTCGGGGTCCTGCAGCTCGAGCAGCGTCTCGAAGCGCTGCAGGTCCTCGGCCGTGGCCAGCCCCCGATGCCGCTCGAGCCAGCGCTCGAGCAGCACGTCGAGCTCTTTCATGCCGCGCCGACAGCGCCAGCGCAGCCGCCCGTCGCTCACCGCGCTCTGCTCAAGTGTGTTCGCGCTCGGCCATCATTTTTTTGATCTCGGCAATGGCCTTCGCCGGGTTGAGATCTTTGGGACAGGCCTCGGTGCAGTTCATGATGGTGTGGCAACGATAGAGCCGGAACGGGTCTTCGAGCGCATCGAGCCGCTCGCCCGTGGCATCGTCGCGGCTGTCGATGATCCAGCGATAAGCGGCGAGCAGCGCCGCCGGGCCGAGATATCGATCGCCGTTCCACCAATAGCTCGGACAAGACGTCGAGCAACAGGCACAAAGAATGCAAGCCGAGGGACGGTCGATCTTTTCCTGTTCATCGGGGGCCTGCAACCGCTCGCGATCGGGCGGTGCCGGCGTACGCGACTGCAACCACGGCTTGACCGAGGCGTACTGCGCGTAGAACTGAGTGAGATCAGGCACCAAATCTTTGACCACCGGCATGTGCGGCAGCGGATAGATCTTGACCTCGCCTTTCAACTCGCCGCAGCTCTTGGTGCAGGCGAGCGTATTGGTGCCGTCGATGTTCATCGCGCAGCTGCCACAGATGCCCTCGCGGCAGGAGCGGCGGAAGGTCAGCGACGGGTCCATTTCGTTTTTGATCTTGATCAGTGCGTCGAGCACCATGGGCCCGCAGTTGTCCATGTCGACCTCGAAGGTGTCGACGCGCGGGTTTTCGCCGGCGTCGGGGTCGTAGCGGTACACCTTGAAGGTACGCACGTTGGTCGCACCGGCAGGCGCCTTGTGCACCTTGCCGTGGCGATTGATGCGTGAATTTTCCGGCAGTCTCAGCTGGACCATCGATGCGATCCTCGAATGTCAGTAGGTACGCGCTTTGGGCGGAATCGACTCGACGTCGGCCGTCAGCGTGTTGAGGTGCACGCCGCGGTAATCGATGCGGGTGTGCCCCTTCTTCGCGGGCATGCGCGCCGCGACTTTCCTTGCGATTTTCGGCGGAGCGAATCGTGGCCACCGCCTGCCCGAGCAGGTTGTCGAGCTCGAGCGTCTCGGTGAGGTCGGTGTTCCAGATGAGTCCGCGATCGCTGGTACGAACATCGGCGAACGAGTCGACGGTCGCCTGCAGCCTCTCGCAGCCTTCCTGCAGCGAACTGCCGGTGCGGAACACGGCGGCGTCGGCCTGCATGATCTTCTGCATTTCGAGACGAACCTGGGCGGTCGGCCGATCGCCGTTCGCATGGCGGAATTTGTCGAGCCGCGCGAGTGCGAGATCGCCCGCATCTTTGGGTAGTGGCTTGTGGGAGCTACCCGGCTTGACGATCGATGCGGCGTGTCGACCGGCCTCGCGGCCGAACACCACGAGATCGAGCAAAGAATTGGAGCCAAGACGATTCGCGCCGTGCACCGACACGCAGGCCGCCTCGCCCACCGCCATGAGCCCCGGCACCACGGTGTCGGCGTCGCCATTTTTGAGCGTCACCACCTCACCGTGATAATTGCAGGGGATACCGCCCATGTTGTAATGCACCGTCGGCAGCACCGGGATCGGTTCCTTGTTGACGTCGACGCCCGCAAAGATGCGTGCCGTCTCGGCGATACCGGGCAGACGCTGCTTGATGACCTCGGGGCCGAGGTGCTCGAGATGCAGGTGGATGTGATCGGCCTCCTTGCCGACACCCCGCCCCTCGCGAATCTCGATGGTCATCGAGCGCGAGACCACGTCGCGCGAAGCAAGATCTTTGGCGTTCGGTGCGTAGCGCTCCATGAAGCGCTCGCCACGCGAGTTGGTGAGATAACCACCCTCGCCGCGCGAGCCTTCCGTGATGAGACAGCCCGCGCCGTAGATGCCGGTCGGATGAAACTGCACGAACTCCATGTCCTGCAGCGGCAGGCCGGCGCGCAACGCCATGCCGCCGCCATCACCCGTGCAGGTGTGCGCAGAGGTGCAGGAAAAGTACGCGCGGCCATAGCCGCCGGTCGCCAGAATGACGAGATGGGCGCGAAAACGATGCAGGGTGCCTTCGGCGAGATTGAGCGCCACGACTCCGCGGCACTCGCCGTTTTCCATGATGAGATCGATGGCAAAGTATTCGATGAAGAACTCGGCCTCGTTCTTGATCGACTGCTGATAGAGCGTGTGCAGCATCGCGTGGCCGGTACGGTCGGCCGCTGCGCAGGTGCGCTGCGCAATGCCCTTGCCGTACTGAGTCGTCATGCCACCGAACGGACGCTGATAGATACGACCGTCGGGGGTGCGCGAGAACGGCACGCCGTAGTGTTCGAGCTCGATGACGGCCGCCGGCGCTTCCTTGCACATGAACTCGATCGCATCCTGATCGCCGAGCCAGTCCGACCCCTTGATGGTGTCGTAGAAGTGATAGCGCCAGTCGTCCTCACCCATGTTGCCGAGCGCCGCAGAGATGCCGCCCTGCGCAGCCACGGTATGACTGCGGGTCGGAAATACTTTGGTCAGACAGGCCGTCGACAAACCGGCCTCGGCGAGACCCAGCGTCGCGCGCAAGCCGGCGCCGCCCGCGCCGACCACGACGACGTCATAGGTGTGATCAATGAAATTGTAGGCAGACATCCGGCGTCATCCCTGGGCGAGCGTCGTGAAGGCGATGCGCAGCACGGCATAACCGGCAACGACCGCGACGACGACGTGAATGAAAGTGTTGGCGAGCAGGGCCGCGAGCTTGACGGCCTTGTTGGGCACGTAGTCCTCGAGCACCACCTGAATTCCGAGCGCCGAGTGATAGGCGATCGAAGCGATGAACAGGACGAGCAGCGCCGGGTTGACGCCGCTCGCGATCCACTCCCGCACGGCGAACTGATCGGTCGTCGGCAAATGCAGGAGCTGGAACACGAACCACAGCGTGAGCGGCACGAGTGCGACTGCCGTCGTACGCTGCACCCACCAGTGCGAGACGCCCTGCTTGGCCGAACCGCGGCCGAGTACCTTGCCGAGCGGCGTGCGCAAACTCATCGCGGCACCCCTGCGAAAAACGCCGCGTACACGACCGCGAGTGCGAGCGCGGCGCTCACCACGACGACCACGGTGGCACTGCGTCTCGCCTCGACTTTTTCGAGGCCGCGACCGAGATCCCAGTTGAGATGACGCAGGCCATTGCAGAGGTGGTAGCAGAACGCGATCAACCAGCCCGCGAGCAACAATTTGCCGAAGCCACTGCCG
>RGYP01000220.1 GCA_010031985.1 Gammaproteobacteria bacterium | reverse complement strand
AATGAGCTTCCCGTTTTTCGTGATGAAGAAAGCGCCGGTGTCGGGTGTCGAGAGCCTGATGGATTACCGCGCAACGCTGATCGGCGAGCAGCGGGCGGGCGTTGCCGACGTGTGGGTGCGTGTGGTCGTACCGGTGACGAGTCTGTGCCCCTGCAGCAAGCGCATCTCCGAGCGCGGTGCCCACAATCAGCGCTCGCACGTGACCATCACGGCGAAACTGCGCGAGCACCTCTGGATCGAGGAACTCATCGACATCGCCGAGTCGGAAGCCTCGTGCGAAGTGTTCGGCATCCTGAAGCGCCCCGACGAGAAGTACGTCACCGAGCGCGCCTACGACAATCCCAAATTCGTCGAAGATCTGGTGCGCGATATCGCGATGCGTCTCAACGCCGAATCACGGGTGGCCGCGTATTCGGTGGAGGCCGAGAATTTCGAGTCGATACACAACCACTCGGCCTACGCGCTGATCGAGCGCGACAAGGACGCCGCCGCAGCGACCGCGGCTCAGACTGCAAAGTGATCGAAACCCGCGCTCGTTTCGAGCAGCTCGCTGAGCGCTTCACCAGGGCGGCTCGATCTGAACCCCAAGCGTGCAGTCGCGGAATTTTCGAGGACGACGACCTCGCCGATCAGACTGACCGCTCCCTGCCGCAGGAGCTCATCTAGCGTCGCTCGACGCGCCGCGGGTACACAGAACGCAAGCTCGTAGTCGTCACCGCCGCCGAGCGTCAAGCGCAACGCCTCGTGTCTCGAGAGCGTGCCTGCCGCAACGAGCGCACCCAAGGCGCCGGACCGCGGCAGCGCATCGATATCGATGATTGCCGCGCAACGACTCGCCGCAAGCATCTTGTCGATGTCGCCCGCAAGACCGTCGGACACGTCGATGCAGGCACTCGCGATCGTCGCCAAATATCGGCCCAAATCGACACGTGGCGTCGGGTATTCGAAGCGTCGCTGCAAAGTGCGCCAGGCGTCTGCGAGCGCTGAAGAGCTGCTACGCAAGTCGCTCTCCTGGATATATTTCAAGCCTGCCGCCGCATCACCAGGCGTCCCCGAGACGCAAAGCAGATCGCCCGGACTAGCGCCGCTGCGGCGAAGTCCCTGCCCTGCGGGTACGAAACCCAACAGCTGCACGTTGATCATCAGCGGGCCGCGGGTGGTATCGCCACCCACGAGCGCGACCTCGTGTTCGCGCGCCAGCGCGGAGAACCCGCGCGCAAAATCTTCGAGCCAAGCCTCCTCGACCCGCGGCAGCGTCAAGGCAAGCAGGGCCCACGCCGGCGTCGCGCCCATCGCCGCGAGATCACTCAAGTTCACCGCCAGTGCCCGATGTCCAACCGATGCCGCCGGCGAACCCACCGGGAAATGCACGCCCTCGACCAGGGTATCGCTGACGGCGATCAAATCATGGCCGGCGGGTGGCCGCAGAATCGCCCCATCGTCACCGACGCCCAGCACGACATCGGCGCGCGGTGCGCCGGCCGCTCGAAAATAACGATCGATCAGTGCGAATTCACCGAGGGGCATTCGTCTCAATGTTCATGCGGGCGCAGCTCACGCGCCGCGCGATCGAGCACGGCATTGACGTATTTATGGGCATCGGTCGCGCCGAAACGACGCGTGAGACTGACGGCCTCGTTGACCACCACACGCCACGGCACGTCGGGGCGCTGCGCGAGTTCATGCACGCCGATGAGCAGGATTGCATGCTCGACGGGGTCGAGATCTTGCGGTGCGCGATCGACCCAGGCAGCCAGACGGGCGTCGAGATCGCTGCGCGTCTCGGCGATGGCGCGCACGATCTCATCGAAGTATCCGCGATCGGCGCGCGCCATGTCGTCATCGGCCGAAAAATCTTTGAGCAGATCCTGCCATGGCGCCTCGTTGAGCTGCAGTTGATACAGCGCCTGCACCGCAAGCTTGCGTGCGACCGAACGCGCTCCCGAACGCGGATCGGCGCTGCGGCTCATGCGCGCACCCGATGCAGCAAGCGGGCCATCTCGAGCGCCGCCTCGAGCGCCTCGCCGCCCTTGTTCATGCGTGCAGGATCGGCGCGCTCCTCGGCCTGCGCCGCGGTCTCCACGGTGAGCACCCCGAAGATCACGGGAAGCGAGGTCGCAAGGCCCACGTTCATGAGTCCGCGTGCGCATTCGCCCGCGACGTAGTCGAAGTGCGGGGTATCTCCGCGAATGACGCAACCGAGCGCCACCACGGCCGAGTATCGACTCGTCAAGGCCAGCTGTTGACAGGCGAGCGGCAATTCGAAGGCACCCGGCACGAGAAACTCGATCAGATCGGCGTCGGCGCCGCCGTGTCTCGCCCACGCGGCACGCGCACCCGCCAACAATTGCGCGACGATGAGATCGTTGAAACGAGAGCAGACGATCGCGATCTTGAGACCCCGCGCATCGATTGTGGCGGTGGCCGAGAGCGTCTTGCCCGAGGAACCGATTTTCATTGAGGACTATCCACGTAACTGACGACCTCGAGATCAAAAGCCGAGAGACCGTGCATCTGCTTGGGCGCAGAGAGTACACGCATTCGGCGCACGCCTAAATCCTTGAGGATCTGCGCACCGATGCCATAAGTCCGCAGCACGGGCGCACCCTCAGCGGCACTGCCTGAGGTCTTGCTGCCATCGAGGGCGGTCACGGCATCGGCCAGTTCGCGGGGCGACTCGCTCTCGCGCAAGACGATCACCACGCCCTGACCCTCGGCGGCGATGCGCTCGAGCGCTGCGCGCAAGGTCCAACGCCGCGCGCCCGCGCGAACCCCGACCACATCGCGTAGTGTGTCGGTCAAGTGCACCCGGACGAGCGGCGCATCGCCGGCCGTCAGCTCCCCGCGGACGAGTGCGAGGTGCACATCGCGATGCACGTGATCTTGGTAGGCCAGCAGACGAAATTCGCCGGCTTCAATCTGCACACGGCGATCGGCGATGCGCTCGATCGAGCGTTCGGTGCGCAGACGGTAGCGGATGAGATCGGCGATGGTGCCGATGCGCAGTCCGTGTGCACGCGCGAATTTTTCGAGTTCCGGACGACGTGCCATCGTCCCGTCGTCGTTCATGATCTCGACGATGACGGCCGCCGGCTCGAGGCCTGCAAGGCGTGCGAGATCGCAACCGGCCTCGGTGTGTCCCGCGCGGGTCAGCACACCACCCCGCTGCGCCATGATCGGAAAGATGTGTCCCGGTTGACGCAGGTCTTGCGGCATGGCCTCGGCAGCGACCGCTGTGCGCACCGTATGTGCGCGGTCATGGGCCGAGATGCCCGTCGTCACGCCCTCGGCCGCTTCGATGGACAACGTGAAGTTCGTACGGTGTTCGCGATGGGTGTCACTCACCATCAACGGCAGCCGCAATTGTCGACAGCGCTCTTCGGTCAAGGTCAAACAAATGAGTCCGCGACCATGACGCGCCATGAAGTTGATGTCTTCGGGGCGCACCTTCGCTGCGGCCATGAGCAGGTCACCCTCGTTCTCGCGATGCTCGTCATCCATGATCACGACCATCTTGCCGGCAGCGAGATCGGCGAGGATGTCCTCGATGCGATCGAGGCCGCTGCCTGCGAGATCCGCACTCATCGCGAGCCCTGTCCTGCGCTGGTCGCCGCGAGCAAGCGCTCGACGTATCTCGCGACCTGATCGACCTCGAGATTGACGCGACGACCCACCCGGAACTCACCGAGCGTCGTCACTTGTTGCGTATGCGGAATGAGATTGACGGTGAAGTCTGCGGCGCCCACCTCGTTGATCGTGAGACTCACGCCGTCGATGGCTACCGAACCTTTGCGTGCAAAATAGGGCGACAAGCCGTGTGCACACCCGA
>RGYP01000219.1 GCA_010031985.1 Gammaproteobacteria bacterium | reverse complement strand
CGCCTCGCCGGCGAGGCGGCCGAAGGTGGTTGCGGTCAAAAGACCGTTGCCCGCCATGTAACCGGAGCATCCCGCTCCCGAAATTCCTCGCGCCGCACCGCCGCCTGCAAAGACGTTAGGCAATGGCGATCCGTCTTCGCGCAGTACTCGTCCCTCGCCGTTCACCGCAAGTCCGCCCTGCGTATGAAACAAGGCACCCGTCACCTTCACCGCGAAAAAAGGCGCACGTAGCGCGGGGGTCCGCGTGAAATCGCGGCCGAAACGATCGCTGCGCTCGGCGCGCTGCAAAGATTCGACCTCGGCCACGGTGCTGGCAAGACCTCGGGCGTCGATGCCGGCCTCTGCAGCCAGCGTGGCGATATCTTCGGCCTGCATCACCGCCCTGGCCTCGAGCGCATCACGATAATCGTCGAATTCGAGCATCAGCTCGTGCAGTCGTTGATCGTAGATATCCCAGGCCACGTGGCCGGGTTGTGCGACGACATCCACCGCCTGCTCCGAATAGCCGCGCGCTTCGTTGGAGAAGCGTTCGCCATGAACGTTGACCTGATAACCACCCTCCATGATCAGCGGCCAAAGAATCGGGATGCCGCGTCCGGCTGCCAAACCACCGTGACCCTGATAACTGTGTATGTCGCGTATGGCCGCACCCAGACCCTCGCCCCAGCGGATCGCATCACCCTTGTTGCCAGAATGACCAAAGAAAGTAGCCTCGGCGATCTCGGGAATGAAGCGTCGCACCATGTCGGGGTTGCCGGCGAAGCCACAGCAGGCAAGGACCAGCGCCTCGCAGCCCAAATCTTCGATGCTGCCGTCAGGCCGCCGAACGCGAACTCCACGCACACGGCTCGTCTCTCGATCGACGAAAAGATCACTGACGAGGGCATCGGTCATTACGTCGATCCCACGGCGTCCGACCGCGGTGGTCAAGGAACCCATCAGCTCACGGCCAGTGCGATTCGGCGTTCCGTGCATGCGCTTCACGCTATGTCCGGGATACAAAAAACTGTCGACGAGCGATAACGGTACGGCGTGATCGTCGATCAGCCACTCGACCGTACGCGCCGAGGCCTGCGCGAGTGCCAAGGCGATGGTCGGGTCCGTCTCGTCGTGCGTCTTGGCGATGATGTCGTGCGCGAACAGCTCTGGCGAGTCGAGGATGCCCTTCTCGCGCTGCAATCGCGACCCCGCCGCCGGAATCAGCCCGGTGGACATGGCCGTCGTACCGAGCGTCGAGGCGTCGCGCTCGAGTACCAACACCTCGGCTCCCGCCTGCTGCGCCGCCAGAGCCGCCGTCAGTCCACAACCGCCGCCACCGATGACGATCACGGGTACGCTGCCTGCGAAATTCGCTTCGCCGGTCTGCAGCAAACCTGAGCGACTGGCTGTCATGGTGTGGGCTCCATCGGGGCATGCAGCCTAGCGAGCCATGCGGGCCGACTCAACCGACTTCGCAAGGGCACGGCCTCCGGCGGCCGCGGCCACTGACCGGACGCACCCGGCCTCAGTCCGCAACGCCCTGACGACTGCGACATACGATGTAGACGTCATTACCGGGGGTCATCATGAGCTCTGCTTCGTCCGCGCTTTCGCAATACACGCTCTCGCAACCGACGCTCGATTTTCTCGCGCGATCGCACGGGCATTTCATCGGTGGCAAGTGGCTGCATGGCAACGCGGGCGGAGTGATCGACATTCACGACCCTGCCACCGGACTGAAGATCGCGCATTGCGCGGCCGGCGGGGCAGCCGAGATCGATGCCGCCGTCAAAGCGGCGCGCGCAGCGCTCGAGGGCCCGTGGTCGAAGTTCACGGCGGCACAGCGGAGCGCCGTGCTGTGGAAAATCTCCGATCTCGTTCTCGCCAACTTTCAGCAGCTATGCGAACTCGAGATTCTCGACAACGGGCTGCCGACACCACTCGCACAGTACGTCTGCGGCATGGTGGTGCCCGAGTTTTTTCGCTACTACGCCGGCTGGCCCACCAAAATCGAGGGTGCGACGATTCCGGCGGCACCGCAGGGCAAACTTCCCGGCGAGGCGATCTCCTTCACCTTGCGCGAGCCGATCGGCGTCGTGGGAGCGATCACGCCGTGGAACTCGCCGCTTCCGATGGTGATGCTCAAAATCGCTCCGGCACTCGCCACCGGCTGCACGCTAGTCTTGAAACCGGC
The DNA here is from genome assembly GCA_010031985.1 of Gammaproteobacteria bacterium. Classification (GTDB taxonomy): domain Bacteria; phylum Pseudomonadota; class Gammaproteobacteria; order Steroidobacterales; family Steroidobacteraceae; genus UBA964. The sequence continues at coordinate 1,681 of RGYP01000219.1, read as the reverse complement.
GGAACTCACGCCGCTCACTGCGATGCGCCTCGCCGAAATCTGCCAGGAAGCGGGTGTCCCCGATGGCGTCATCAACATCGTCAACGGTCATGGCGAAACCGCCGGCGCCGCACTCGCCGCCCATCCTGGGGTCGACAAGATCGCCTTCACCGGCTCGACCGAGGTTGGTCGACTGATCGTGAAGGCCGCAGCGGGCAATCTCAAAAAAGTGACGCTGGAGCTCGGCGGCAAATCGCCGGTCGTGGTGTTCCCCGATGCAGATCTCGCGCAGGTCATTCCCGGAGCGGCACGCGCCTGCTTTTTCCTGCAGGGACAAAACTGCATGGCAGGTACACGTCTTTTCGTGCACGACAAAGTTCACGATCAAGTGGTGGAGGGTATCGCTGCGGTCGCACGCGCCATGAAAATGGGTCCGGGACTCGACCCCTCCTCGGAGTTCGGACCACTGATCTCGGTACAGCAGCGCGATCGCGTAGCGGGTTTCGTCGAAGCAGGACGAAAAGAAGGCGCAGAGGTGGTCTGCGGCGGACACTCGCCGAGTCGCCCCGGCTATTTCTTTGAACCGACCGTGCTCGCGCACACCACCAACGACATGACCCCGGTGAAGAACGAGATCTTCGGGCCCGTACTGTGCGTACAGCGTTTCGGCGATGGTGATCTCGACGCGGTGGCGCGTGCCGCCAACTCGACCATCTATGGCTTATCGGGTAGCGTGTGGACGCGCGACCTCGGCGTCGCCATGCAAATGGTACGCAAGATCGACTCGGGTCAGGTCAGTGTCAACATGCACGCCGCCATCGATCCCGCGATGCCGTTCGGCGGCAACAAGCAGTCGGGATGGGGCCGCGAGTTCGGCAAAGAAGGCCTGGAGCCCTATCTGAAAACCAAAGGCGTCTCGATGACGTGGTGACGAGTCCTCACCGCGCTCGAAACGTATCCAGCAATCTTTGATAGTCGGGCGATTGCACGAGCAAGCGCCGACTCGCGCGGTGTAGTGCATGCATCTCTTCGGGTTGCAAATCGAACGAGGTAGGCAGCTCTACGAGCGCGGCAAACTCTGGCTCGGTACGCAATGAGTCGATCTCTATCTCGATGTAATAAAGCTCGGCATGAAGATCACGAGCCTGCGCCTCGAGTGCCGCCCGCAGTCGCAACTTGCTCTCGACGGTGTAGCGGTCTACCGGCACGGTGCCCATCAAGCGCAGCATTTGCAGGGCGGGCGGCGGTTGCCGCTGCTGACCCACCCAAGTCGATTTAGCATCGCCTGCATTGACCGACAGATACACGATTCGGCGAACGGGCTTCAATGTCGACGCATGGCGCAGGTGCATGTGATCGTCACCATCGGCCAGAGCATCGAGCATGGCTCTCGCGCCAAGATTGTCGCTGAGCGCGCCATCGACCAGATGCAGCCAAGGCAGCCACGGAGAGTCGGGCCGTCTCGTCCCGAGCCGCGAATCGACTCGATCACAAGTACCAATGTAGTTGCGTACGGTGATCGGTGTCAGCAACGCCGGAACGAGCGAAGAAGCCGCGACCGCACGAGCCAGCGGAAAACGCGATAAATCGCTGCAGATATCATCGAAGTTGTCCTGCGTGAATTCGAATCGTGCCGCGAGCCCGACTTCCGTCGAATTGATGATCAGGAAGGGGCGTTTCCCGCGACTGTCGAGATCGGCGA
>RGYP01000218.1 GCA_010031985.1 Gammaproteobacteria bacterium | reverse complement strand
GAGAATTCGTCACCGAGGTCCGCAATCCCGTCACCGGCAAGCGCGTCCCGGTGCCGCCGATGGCGCTCACCCAGGACCCCGGGCTCGTGCGTTCTCCGGTCGGGGTGATCACGCTCGACAAACCTTCGGCGCCACCGCGTCCCGATTACAAGGTGCTGCGTCGCGAGAGAGGTCTCGTCAAGGTGGACGGGATCCGCGTGCCCCCGGACTCGTGGCCGGTCACCTTTCTCGAGATGGGTACCGAGGCGACTCCGGCACACTTGTTCGACGATTCGTCAAAGAAATGGTTGCCTACCGAAGTATCCGGCGCCTACGTTTTTCCGTGGCCGGCATGGATGCAGATGGGTGATGCGCCGGGCCACATGTTCGCAGCCTGGAGCGGTTGCAAACTGAGATCGACCGAAGAATTGCCGGCCGAGTTTCACGCGCGGGCACAGCGCGACTTTCCCGAATTGCTGCGTGTCGATCGTCGGGCGTTCGATCGACCCTACCCGGATTTGCACCCGGGTTGACATGACGCGCCTGCTCACCATGTTGCGGGTCGTGCTGTTCGGGGTGTTATTTTTCGCGGCGTTGTTTTTCGCGGGTGGCCCGACTCCGCTCTGCGCCGCCGAGAAGTCGGCAAGTTTTCGTGATTGCGCCGATTGCCCTGAACTCATCGAGGTGCCGCTCGGTAGTTTCATGATGGGCGCCGACATCGCCGAGCCGCGCCGTCTCGCCTTGCCCGAGTTCTGGGCCACGCGCGAGCAGCCGGTGCACCGCGTCGACATCCGCACGCGCTTCGCGCTGGGCAAATACGAACTGACCCGCGCGGAGTTTCGGCGCTTCGCGATCGAGACCGGTTATTCGCCGGAGCCCGGATGTTGGCACTTCGTCGGTACGGAGTGGCTGTTGGACGAGTCGCGCAGTTGGCGTGATGCCAAGATCGGCGAGAGCGACGATCACCCGGTCACTTGCATCAATTGGCACGACGCGACGGCATATCTCGACTGGCTGAGTCGCAAAACCGGCCAACGTTATCGATTGGCGAGTGAAGCGGAGTGGGAATATGCGGTACGTGCCGGGACCAACACGGCATTTTGGTTCGGTGACGATCCGGCGACGATCTGCCGCTTCGTCAACCTGGGTGATCTCGACACCCAAGATCATTTTCATTGGGATCAGACCCGGATCAAGTACGACAAGATGACCGATTGGAAAGGGCAGCCCTGCCGCGACGGCTTCACGACGCTCGCGCCCGTCGCCATGACCATCGCCAATCCCTGGGGTTTGCACGGCATGCTCGGCAATGCCAACGAATGGGTCGCCGATTGCTGGAATGACGATCACAAAGCCGCAACGGCCGATCAACGGGCGCGGCTGATCGGCGCCGATTGCGGGATGCGGGTGATGCGCGGACAGGGTTGGACTGCGGTCGCTGCGGCTACTCGCGCGGCGTTCCGACTGAAGATGAACGCCACCGACCGACGATTCACCTTCGGATTCAGGGTCGCGCGAGATCTTTGAGTCGACCGCTCTTCGCCGGTCGCGCGCTCAACGGCTGTCGAGCGTCGAGCGGATTTCTTCGAGCGCTGCCGGATCTTCGATGGTGGCCGGAATCTCGTAGGGCCTGCCGTCGGCGATGGCGCGCATCGTGGCGCGCAGTACCTTGCCGGAGCGGGTTTTGGGCAGGCGTGCGACGACGTGGCAGCGCTGAAAACTCGCGACCGGGCCGACCTCCTCGCGTACGCGCGCGATCAGCTCGGCGACGATCTCCGCGGCAGTACGCGTGATGCCTGCCTTCAGGACCACGAGCCCCAGCGGCACCGTGCCCTTGAGCGCATCGGCGACGCCGATGACCGCGCACTCGGCGACGGCGGCGTGTCCGGCGATCGCCTGTTCGAGTTCGCCCGTCGAGAGGCGATGCCCTGCGACGTTGATGACGTCATCGATGCGTCCCATGACGAACACGTAGCCGTCCTCGTCGAGGTAGCCGCCATCGCCGGTACGGTAGTAACCCGGATGTTCGCGCAGGTACGCATCAAAGAATCCGCGTTCGTCGTTCCAGAGCGAGGGCAAGCAGCCGGGCGGCAGCGGCAGGCGCACGGCGAGCGAGCCTTGTTTGCCGGCGGGGAGGGGCTGATTGTCGGCATCGAGCACCTCGAGCGCATAACCGGGCAGGGGCAGGGTCGGGCTGCCTGGTTTCACGGGCAGGCGTTCGAAGCCGAGCCCGTTCGCCACCATCGGCCAGCCGGTTTCGGTCTGCCACCAGTGATCGACGATCGGAATGCGCAACAGCTCCGCAGCCCAGCGCACGGTATCGGGATCGGCGCGCTCGCCGGCCAAAAATAGCGCGCGCAGCGAGTCGAGTTGGCTCGCGCGCATCAACAGACCCTGCGGGTCTTCGCGCTTGATGGCACGCAGGGCAGTCGGTGCCGTGAACAAAGTATTCACCCGATGGCGCTCGACGACTCGCCAATACGTACCGGCATCGGGCGTGCCGACCGGTTTGCCCTCGAACAAGATCGTCGTGCAGCCATGCACCAGCGGCCCGTAGACGATGTACGAGTGGCCGACCACCCAGCCGATGTCGGACGCAGCCCAGAAAGTTTCGCCGGGTGCGGTATCGAAGACGTATTGCATCGACCACTCGAGCGCCACCAGATAGCCGCCGGTGTCGCGTACCACGCCTTTGGGTTTGCCCGTGGTACCCGAGGTGTAGAGCACGTACAGCGGTGCCTGTGAGGGCATCGACACCGGTGCTGCGGCGACTGCGCCATCGATGAAATCGTGCCAATCGAGATCGAGGCCTCGCCGTAACGCTGCGGGTGACTGCTCGCGCTGCAGCACGACGCAATGTGCGGGTTTGTGGACCGCGAGATCGAGCGCGCGAACCAACAGGCTGTGATAGTCGACGACGCGGCCGGGCTCGAGGCCGCAGGAGGCGGACAGTACGACCCGTGGCGCTGCATCGTCGATGCGCACGGCGAGTTCACGCGCGGCGAAGCCACCGAACACGACCGAGTGGATCGCGCCGAGACGTGCACAGGCGAGCATCGCGAACACGGCCTCGGGGACCATCGGCATGTAGAGAATCACCCGATCGCCCGCGACCACGCCCAATCTTTGTAGTGCACCGGCGACACGTGCGACCTCATCGCGAAGCTCGCGATAGGTGTAGCGCGATTCGCTACCGGTGATCGCGCTGACCTGTACCAGCGCGAGTTGCTCGCCACGGCCGGCATCGACGTGACGATCGACGGCGTTATAGCAGGCGTTCAGTCGACCGTCGGCAAACCAGCGTCCCGAGGGGCTATCGCGAGTCTCGCAACCGATCGTCGGCATGCGGTCCCAGCTGATGGCTTGCGCGGCCTCGAGCCAAAAACGCGAAGGGTCTGAAGCGCAGCGTTCGTGCGCCTCGCGCTGCGAGATCATCGATCTCTTCGCCGATCGGCGCGGATCAGGGCGCTCGCCTTCTCGGCGATCATCATGGTCGCGGCATTGGTATTGGCAGAAATCAAGGTCGGCATGATCGAGGCGTCGATGACGCGCAGGCCGCTCGCCCCGCGAACACGCAATTGCGGATCGACGACGGCGTCGCCGTCGACACCCATGCGACAGGTGCCAACCGGATGGTAGCCGAGAAAACTTGTGCGACGAATGTGCTCCTGCCACGCCGCATCGTCTTCGGTGCCCGGACCCGGCAGGTATTCACCGGTGACGTACGGTGCGAACGCCGGTGCCTGCAGCAGTTGGCGAGCGATGCGACAGCCTGCGACGTCAGGTCGCAGGCTGTCGCATCGCTCGCCAACTGCAGGCACCGGCGTTCGCGCCGTACGTCACCGGTGAATACCTGCCGGGTCCGGGCACCGAAGACGATGCGG
>RGYP01000217.1 GCA_010031985.1 Gammaproteobacteria bacterium | reverse complement strand
TTTAACATTAAGCGGAAATATAACTTATAGTTCATTTGGACTTACTATTGGTGGTGCTGGAAATACTACAATCAGTGGAAATATTGGAACTGGGGGTGGAACTTTAACAAAAGATGGAACAGGAATTTTAGTTTTATCAGGTACTAACAGTTATACTGGAAGCACAACTGTTTCAAATGGAACACTAGTTCTATCAAACAATAGTGCGCTTGGTGCAACTAGCAATGCAATTACAGTTTCAAGCGGAGCAACATTACAATTGTCAGGGGTTACTATTGGAGCAAACCCATTATCATTAACTGGAACAGGATATACGGGTACTGGTGGTTCTTTAGTTTCTGTTGGAAACAATGTTTACCAAGGTTCAATTACTTTAGGTTCGAACACTACAATAAATACATATTCTGGTTTATTTAATATTACAGGATCTAGCAAAACAATTTCTGGAACAAATACTAATCTTACATTTGTAGGTGCTGGAACTTTAGTAATTGATGATGCAATTTCAATTGGCACTGGTTCATTAACACAAAATGGAGCTGGTATAACTTATTTACAAAATACAAATACTTATAGCGGAGGAAGCTATTTAAGCTCTGGAACTCTTGCTCCATCTGCAATAGGAGCCCTTGGTTCTGGTAAAATTACTTTTCAAGGGGGTTCTGTTCGAGCATTTAGTTCAACTAATTCAGATCAAACAGCTCTTTATAATAAGTTTAATTTATTAACAACTTCAGGAACATATTCAATCGATCCAGGTGATTACACAGTAGATTTTACTACATCAGGATTTACAGGATCAGGTGCTGGCTTTGCTGTTGTTGCAAATTCTGGAATTAGCGGAACAACTGGAAGCTGGACAGCAGCTTCATCTAGTTCAGGAAAAGTTGTATTTGGTACATCTTCTGTAAATACTTATGGAGGATCAACAACAGTTTCTGGCGCAACTTTACAGTTAGCAAATTCTAACGCAACTATTCCAGCAGGAAACACAATCGTTGTTAGCGGTGGAACTTTTGATATTAACGGCCGAACACCAAGTTATGGAAGTGTAACAGTTTCAGCTGGATCAATTATTGACTCTGCGGTTTCAAAAGGAACTATCGCAGCAACAGCTTTTAATATGTCACCAGGAGACGCTGTTACAGCAACCATTAGCGCAGTCATGATTGATGCAGCAGGGGGTGCTCGAGTGTTAACAGTAAGCGGAACAGGACTTTCGGTTGCTAACGCCTCTAATACTTTTACAGGCGGAGTAGTTTTAAATAGCGGAATTTTTGCACCTGGTTCAGTTAATTCTCTTGGTTCTGGTTTTACAAATTTAACGGGCGCAGCTGGAACTATAACTTTTTCCGGTGGAGCAGTTCGTTTATATGCAAATACAAATGCAGCAGCAGATGCGCTTTATGCAAGATTTAAAACACCAGTTAGCAATTCTTATAAAATAGATGTTCCATCAGGTTACAGTGTAGCATTTACAAGTCCATTTGTTGGAACGTCAGGCGTTGGTTTTGAAAAACTTGGAGATGGAACTTTAACTTTTAACAATACAGAAACTTATACAGGAGCAACTGTTGTTTCAGGTGGTGTTTTAATTTTAGGGGGTAGCAGTAAATTAGCAAGCACAGGAAGTTTATCTGTAAGTATTTGTGGTTCATATAGTTGTTACCCAACAGCACTTTCCGTTACTGCAGAATTTAGAATGGGTGCATATAGTCAAACCATCGGCGCAGTGACAGTAGGCAATGGTTCAGTAACTAGCACAACAGGAATATTAACAAGCACATCTGGATTTACTTTAAACCCTTCAACTGGGGGTACAGCAAATGTATCTGCAATTTTAGCTGGTTCAGTTAACTTAACTCAAAGTGGTGGTGGAACAGGAATATTATCAGGAGTTAATACTTACACTGGTATTACTACAATTAGCGGAGGCGTTCTTCAAATTAGCCAAGATAGAAATTTAGGAGCAGTTCCAGGAACAGTAACTGCAACTTCAATTACTTTTAACGGAGGAACTTTACAGATAACGAGCGGCTTTACATTAAATACGAATAGAGGAATTACTTTAAGTTCAGGCGGTGGAAATATTTTAGTAGATTCTGGCCAGACATTAACTTACGCTGGAATAATTACTGGCTCTGGTAATTTAACAAAATCAGGCACAGGTATTTTAACATTATCAGGAACAAATACTTACACAGGTACCACTGATATTTCAGCTGGAACAATTGCAATTAGTAATGCGGCTGCACTAGGAGGATATGCTGCTGGTCAAGGCACAACTGTTCAATCAGGAGCAGCTTTAAGCATTTCAAATAGTATAACTGTTCAAGAACCAATTAGCACAAGCGGAACAGGAGTTGCTTCTGGTGGAGCAATTGTATTTACATCGGGAAATAATACTTATTCAGGAGCAATTTCATTAGCAGCCGATTCAAGCATTGTAAGCACAAGCGGGGCACAAACTATTTCAGGAGCAATAAATGGTTTATATGGATTAACAATTACTGCATCAGATAATTTAACTTTATCTGGAACTATTGGCGCAACAGCTCCCCCAACAAGTTTATCAGTTACAACAACAGGCACAGGAATACTTGCTCTTAATGCAAACGTTTCAACTTCAGGCGCTCAAACTTACACAGCCGCAGGCAACATCACAATTAATGCAGATCGAACTTTAACCGGATCAACAATCACAACTAACTCAGCACTAAGTGGTGCTTATTCGTTAACAATTACAGGTAATGCGGTATTTGGTGACGGCACAGGAACTGACACAGTAACTTTATCTGGATCTAGCAAAAACTTATCAGTTAGTGGAACTACAACTCTAAAAGCAGATGTTTCAACATCTGGAACACAAACTTACACAGGTGCAGTTACATTAGCGACTGCTGATAGAACTTTAACTGGAACAACCATTACAAATTCATCAACCATTACTGGAGCTGGTTTCTCTTTAACTGAAACAGGCAGTGCAGTTATTAATGGTGCAATTTCAGGTGTGAATATATTCAGCGTATCAGGCACTACAAATATTTCAGCTAATAGCATCTCAACTGACGGCACACAAACTTACAGTGGCGCAGTTACCTTAAGTAATTCTGGTACTTTAACTTTAACAACTACTAATGATAATATTTCACTTTATAGTATCGCAGGTTCAGGAAAAAATTTAACTTTAAATCCTGGAACAGGAACAATCTCAGTAACAAGTACAGTTGGTTCATCTAATAATGGTCTTGGACTTTTAGTTGTTACAAATTCAGGCGGAACAACATTTGGTGGAGCATTTGAGGCTGATGCTGTTGTATTAACAAATACTACTGGAACAATTACATTCTCTGGCGCAACAACAATTACTTCTGCAATTGGTTTAAGAACAGCTGCTCAAGGTTATAACGTTGCATTCAACTCTTCTGGAACAAATACCATTCAAGGTATTACTACTTTCCTTAATACTGGAACATTAACTTTTGGAAATAATGGTACATCAATATTTGCTGCAGGTTTAACAGCCTCATCGCCAAGTTCTGTTAGTATTTATGGTACTGTTCAGACAACAAACACAGCTCTTGTTATTACACCAAATATAACTTTAACAGGAAACAGTACAATTTCTGGAAATACATTAGGAAATATTACTTTAAGCGGAACAATTAATGGTGCTTACACATTAGATCTTAATACAACTGGCACAACAACTCTTTCAGGAGCTATTGGTGGATCAACTGCTTTAACAAGTTTAACGACAAACACAGGTGGAACAACTGCAATTAACGGAGGATCAGTTAGAACAACAGGAGCTCAAACTTATAATGATAACGTTACATTAGGCGCGAACACTACTTTAACCACAACATCTAATGGTAACATTAG
>RGYP01000216.1 GCA_010031985.1 Gammaproteobacteria bacterium | reverse complement strand
GCGCTTTTTGGGCGAGTCGCGCGATCAGCTCTTCGACTTTTTTGCCGACGATCATCATGAGATCGGCAAGCTCGTCGATGATGACTACGATGAACGGCAACGGCACGAGATCGGGGATCTGCGATTGATCGATTGAGGGATCGTTCGCTGCACGCGCCATGATCACCGGATCTTTGATTGGCTTCTTGGCCTCGGTCGCATCGCGCACTTTGCGATTGAAGCCTGCGATGTTGCGCACCCCGAGTGCCGCCATCAGCTGATAGCGACGCTCCATTTCGGCGACGCACCAACGCAGCGCATTGGCAGCGTGCTTCATGTCAGTGACCACCGGCGCGAGCAGATGCGGAATACCCTCGTAGACCGACAGCTCGAGCATCTTGGGGTCGATCATGATGAGCCGCACGTCTTCGGCGGTGCTCTTGTAAAGCATCGAGAGCACCATGGCGTTGATCGCCACCGACTTGCCCGACCCCGTGGTGCCCGCGACGAGCAGGTGCGGCATGCGCTGCAGGTCGGCGACGACCGGCGCACCCCCGATGTCTTTGCCGAGTGCGAGCGCGAGCGGCGAACCGATGTCGTCGTAGGCTTTGGACTTGACGATCTCGCCGAGCGTGACGATCTCGCGGCGCTCGTTCGGAATTTCGAGACCCATCACCGATTTGCCCGGGATGACCTCCACCACGCGCACGCTGATCGCCGACAGCGCCCGCGCGAGATCTTTGGAGAGCGAACTGATCTGACTCGCCTTGACGCCGGGCGCGGGACGCAACTCGAAGCGCGTGACCACCGGACCCGGCAGCACGGCGACGACTTCGACCTCGACGCCGAAATCTTTGAGCTTGAGCTCGACGAGGCGCGACATGGCCTCGAGCGCTTCGGCCGAGTAACCGGTCTCGCGCGCCGGTGGATCGTCGAGCAATTGCAACGGCGGCAGTTCACCCGCCTTGGCGGTGAACAGCGGCACTTGTCGCTCTTTCTCGATGCGCTCACTCTTCTCGGGCTGCGGCGCCGGTGGCTCGATGCGCGGCTTCGGACGACTCGCGGCTTTTTTGGTTTCGACCTCGAGCGTTTCTTTGCGCGCGGCCTTGCGCTCCTCGCCCTCGGCGATGTCGCGCTGCTGCAAGCGTCGCGCACGCATCCAGTCGATGGCGCCCCAAAATCCGGCGCCGAGTCGGTCCATCAGCGCGAGCCATGACAGCCCGAAAGCGAGCGAGATTCCGGCCATGGCGCAGGCGAGCGCGAGCAAAGTGCCACCGACGAAGTTGAAGTTGCCCTGCATCCACTCGCCGACCAGACTGCCGACGACGCCCCCCGCGCTCTGCCGCAGAATACCCGCGGAAAAATGCAGGGTCGCAAGCGCACAGGATGCCGCGAGCAACAGCACGAAACCGCCGCCGCGTACGAAGGTATTGAGACGCGAGGCCTGCTCGACGTTGGCGCGATCGCGGAACATCAGCCAGCACGCCGCACCGAGCATGATCGGAAAGAGATACGCGGGGCCACCGAAAAGAAAGAACAGCGTGTCGGCAAGCCAAGCGCCCTGCCGGCCGATGAGGTTATCGATCTCGGCGTCACCCGTGCCCGTGAACGAGAAACCGGGATCGCTCGGGCGGTAGGACAAGAGGGCCGCGAACAACATCAGCGCAGCGACGCCCGTGAGGATGACCGCGCCTTCGCGCAGCGCGCGCTTGACGGTCTCGGTGAATCGGTTGGGTGCCTCAGCCTTGGCGGCGTTCTCGGGCAATGTGGTGCCTGTGCTTGACGGGTTTCAGAGCGCTGATTCTACGGGAATTGCCGGGTGCGCGACAGTTGGCGGGAGAGCCGACAGGTGCATCCCGCCACGCTTGCCCCTAACATGCCGGCATGGCTGCACAACATCACAAACTGATCATTCTCGGCTCAGGCCCCGCGGGCTACTCCGCGGCTGTTTATGCCGCACGTGCCAATCGCTCGCCCGTGCTCATCGCGGGCATGCAGGAAGGCGGACAACTCATGACGACCACCGAGGTCGACAATTGGCCGGGCGATGCTCACGGCCTGCTCGGCCCTGCGCTCATGGAGCGCATGAAGGCGCATGCTCTGCGCTTCGGCACGGTCATGGTGAGCGATCACATCCACACCGCGAAACTCGGCGAGCGTCCGTTTCGACTGATCGGCGATCTCGGCGAATACACCTGCGATGCGCTCATCATCGCCACCGGCGCCTCGGCGCGTTATCTCGGCCTCGAGTCGGAAGACGCCTTCAAGGGCAAGGGCGTCTCGGCTTGTGCGACCTGCGACGGGTTTTTCTTTCGTGGCCAGTCGGTCGCGGTGGTGGGCGGCGGCAACACCGCCGTGGAAGAAGCGCTTTATCTCTCGAACATCGCCGGACACGTCACGTTGGTGCATCGCCGCGATCGTCTGCGTGCCGAAAAGATCATGCAGGATCGGCTCTTCGAACGTGAGCGTGCCGGTAAAATCCGAATTCTTTGGAACCACGCCGTCGATCAGGTACTGGGCGACGACTCCGGCGTGACGGGCCTGCGCGTGCGCCCGACGAAGGATGGGCAGACGGTCGCCAACGCAGCCACCGCCGATGTCGCGGTCACCGGTGTCTTCATCGCCATCGGTCACACGCCGAACACCGAAATTTTTGCCGGACAACTCGCCATGAAAGACGGCTACCTCACCGTGCAGAGCGGCACCTCCGGAATGGCGACGGCGACGAGCGTCCCGGGCGTATTCGCCGCGGGCGACGTCGCCGATCACGTGTACCGACAGGCCATTACTTCGGCGGGTTCGGGCTGCATGGCTGCCCTCGACGCCGACCGCTGGCTCGAGCGCTTCGATCACGGCGGATGACGCTCACGGTCCGCCTCGTCGAACGGGTCGCAGACCTGCCGGCCGCCGACTGGAACGCGCTCGATCACGGCGGTTTTCCGTTCCTGCGCCACGAGTTTCTGGCCGCACTCGAAAACACCCGCTGCGTGGGCCCCGAGACGGGCTGGCGCCCCTGGCTACTCACGCTGCGCGACGCGCAAGGCCTCGCCGCAGCGGCTCCGGGTTGGCTCAAAGACGACTCCTACGGCGAATTCGTATTCGATTTCGCCTGGGCTCAGGCCTATGCACGACACGGGCTGCGTTACTACCCGAAGCTCGTGATCGCGGCGCCCTTCACGCCGGCCACGGGACCGCGCCTACTGCTGCGCAAAGATCTCGCAACCGATGCCGCAGGGGCTGGTGCGCTGCGCCGGCAACTGCAGCGTGCACTGCTCGATGCCGCGACCGATGCCCGACTGTCATCGGTACACCTGCTGTTTCCGGTCGTGGGCGATCGCGAGTCGCTCGGTGAGGAGTGGCTCACACGCATCGACTGTCAATTTCATTGGGCGAATCGCGGCTATGCGAGCTTCGAAGATTTTCTCGGTAGTTTCACTGCCGAAAAGCGCAAGAAAGCCAAGCGCGAGCGAAGGCGTGTAGCCGAAGCGGGTATCCACTTCGAGAGCCGTCTCGGCAGCGAAGCCACAGACACCGAAATCCTCACCGCCTGGGAATTGCACCGCATCACCTTCCTGCGTCGTGGCAACGAGCCGTATCTCGGCGCCGAGACTTTCGTGCAAATCGCACGCACGATGGGCGATGCACTGCTTTTCAAGTTCGCCAAACAGAGCGAGGAGATCGTCGCCGTCGCCGTTTTTTTCATTGGTGAGGACACACTCTACGGTCGCTATTGGGGCGCCGCAGAAAATCATCACAGCCTGCACTTCGAGACCTGCTACCACCAGGGCATAGAGTTCTGCATCGAACGCGGGCTTGCGCGTTTCGAACCCGGCACGCAGGGCGAACACAAGGTAAGTCGCGGCTTCGTGCCGACGACGACTCATTCGGCACATTTCATCTTTGAGCCGCGATTTCGCGCAG
>RGYP01000215.1 GCA_010031985.1 Gammaproteobacteria bacterium | reverse complement strand
GAGTGGGCAACGTGCTGTGCCGGCTCTTGGGCGAGCACGACGTGCTGCTCGACCTGCATTCCTTTACCGCCCCCGCGGTGCCGTTCGTGATGGTGGGAGGTACCGATCCGCAAAGCATCGAGTGGCGCTTTGCGCGCACGCTCGGCCCGCAGCGTTTCGTGACGGGCTGGATGGAGGTCTACGAGGCGGGCGTCGCGCGACGACGGCGCGAGGGCAAGCAACTCGACGATCCCGGTCTGCTCGATGCGGGTTACGGGGTCGGTACGACCGAGTACATGCGCAGTCGTGGCGGCTACGGCGTGACGCTCGAGTGTGGCCAACACGACGATCCCGAGGCTATCGAGGTGGCAACTCGCGCCATCGACAACGCACTCGATTTCTTGGGACTGAGCGATCGGCGCGAGCGTGCGAAGGTCGAGGCTGCAGAAGCAGAAACGGTCGTAGCCACTGCGCCCGCAGCGGAAGTGTTGCGGCTGACCGAAGTCGTCGATCGCGAGCACGCCGCAGACAGTTTCGTCGGCGAGTGGTCGAGTTTCTCGCCCGTGACGGCGGGACGAGTGGTCGCACGCCGCCACGACGGTCGCGAGATTCGCGCCGCGTCCGCGGGCTGCATCCTCTTTCCGAGCCGCCTAGCGATGCCCGGTCACGAGTGGTTTTATTTCGCGCGACGCGAGTCCTGAGGCGCAGGTGCAGGCGCAGCCGACGGTCGCCAGTCGAACTCTGCGCTCGGCGCGGTTTTGCGGAGCTGCAGCACCACGAAGGGCTTTTCGAATTCCAGACTGACGTTGTTCACCTGATCGTCGAACACGTCGTGCAGGAAGTTCGACTCAACGCGGATCTTCGTAGGCTTCGGCGGCGGCTGCAGTTCCTGATAGACGAGCACGTTGTCGCCTTCGAGTTCGGCGCCGACCGTGAAGAGCTGCAGAGAGCTGCCGTCCCCGGCGCGCCAAAGAAAACCGCGTTCCACTTCCAATGCCACCCGCGCCCGACCGGCGACCGAAGCGGGTTGAGTGTCATCGCTCACGCCGCGCGCGGCGAGCAGCTTGAGGGCGTCGTGGTAGTGAACGGCATGGATGATTTCCCAGCGCCCGCTCCGCGGGTTGGGCGTCACCCGGGTCAAGGAGACATGCGTGCGATGCGCCAGGGCGACGCGAGTGCCGAAGCTCAGGGCCAACAACGCGCCGCCGAGCACTGCCCATTGCAGCACCCGGCGGCGTCGAAGATCGGCGCTACTCACTTGGCGGCAGGTTGCAGCGGCAGATCTTTCGCGTCGGTCTTCTCGCTCGACTTGGGTTCACCCTTCAGTTCGGCGAGCGCGTCGAGCATCTGATTGCGATCACGATCTCGACCCTTGAAGAGTTCGATCCGACTCTGCTCGATGCGCCGCGGCGTGACGTTGTTGGTCTTGTCGGCGTCGGCGATCAGGTGGTTGCGATCGAGTTCGACGCTGACGAGTCGCTTTTTGCGCACGAAGAGCTTGGTGACCTCGACGGCGTTGTAGCGCCAGATCTCGGCGGGAATGTTGTATTCCTCGGTACTGCCATCGGCATAGGTGAGCGTGAGTGGCAGTGGAGTCACGAGCCCGCCGAGGTTGCGGAAGTCGACGAAGTAGACGTATTCACCCGCTTTGATCGAGCGATCGAGCACCGTGCGCTCCCAGTCGCGCAGTTTCTCGCGGAATTCCTTGAACTCGTTGCGGTCTTTGTTGGTCGCGACGAAGGCGTCGTTCTCGTTGTAGAAGTCCTTGAGTTCCGGGTAGCGATCGACGCGGGTCGGGCGACCCTCGCTGCGGTTCAAGCGTTGCGAATAGGACTCGGGCCAGTCGGCGGCGAATTCCTTGCGCTTGAGCGGGAACTCGACGTCGGGATCCTGCGTCGACACTTGATACTCGCGGATGTCGCCGACCGCGACGTCGACGTGGTCCGTGCCGTAAAACCAACCGCGCCAGAACCAATCGAGGTCGACGCCCGAGGCGTCTTCCATGGTGCGGAAGAAATCGGCCGGGGTCGGGCGCTTGAACTTCCAGCGATTGGCGTATTCACGGAAAGCATGATCGAACAATTCGCGCCCCATGACCGCCTCGCGCAACACCGACAGCGCCGCCGCTGGCTTCGAGTAGGCGTTCGGACCGAACTGCACGATCGTGTCGGAGTTGGTCATGATCGGCACTTGATCCTTCGACTGCATGTAGTCGGTGATGAAGTCGAGCACGTTGGTCTTGTCGCCGAAGGTCGGGAAGTTTTGCTCCCACTCGAGTTCGGCGATGTATTCGAGGAAGGTGTTGAGACCTTCGTCCATCCAGGTCCACTGGCGCTCGTCCGAATTGACGGTCATCGGGAAATAGATGTGACCCACCTCGTGGATGATCACGCCGATGAGCCCGTATTTGGTGTTGCGCGAGTAGGTGAGCTTGCCGCTCTTCTCGTCGGCCGTCGGTCGGTACCCGTTGAAGGTGATCATCGGGTATTCCATGCCGCCGCGTTCCCAGGAGTTGACCGAGATCGCGACCGGGTAGGGGTAAGGGAACGAGAATCGCGAGTACACCTCCATGGTGTGCATGACGGCGTGGGTCGAATATTTTGACCAGATCGGCTCGCCTTCGTTGGGGTAGAACGACATGGCCATCACGAAGGGGCGCTGGGCGTCCTTTTGCCGATAGCCCATCGCATCCCAGATGTACTTGCGCGAGCTTGCCCAGGCGAAATCGCGGACGTTCTCGGCCTTGAAACGCCAGGTGCGGGTGGTCGAGGTGCCTTCCTTCTCGTTGGCGAGAGCCTCTTCGGGCGTGACCACGAACACCGGCTTCTTGGCGGTTTCGGCTTGCTTGAGGCGCGCGCGCTGCTGCGCGGTGAGCACTTCGGCCGGATTCTGCAACACGCCGGTCGAGGCAACGACGTGATCGGCGGGCACGGTCAGTTCGACGTCGTAGTCACCGAACTCGAGGGTGAATTCACCGCGACCGAGGAACTGCTTGTGCTGCCAGCCGGTGTAGTCGGTGTAGGCCACGAGGCGCGGAAACCACTGCGCCAAAAAATACTGGTAGGTGTCGTTCTTCGGAAAATACTCGTAGCCACCGCGGGCACCGATCGCGGCCTCGTCGACGATGTTCGCGGCCCACTCGAAGTTGATTTCGATGCTGGTGCCGGGACGCAGTGGCGTCGGCAGGTCGATACGCATCATGGTGTCGTTGACCGTGGTGCGCAGCACGCGACCCGCCGCATCGCGAACCTCGCCCATTTCGTAGCCGTACTCGCGATCCTCGAATGCCTGATGGCGGCGCATGGCCGCAAAGCTCAGGCTGTCGCCGCTGCCCACCGAGTCGCGTCGGGTACCCGAGTTGGCTGCAACCTCCGAGCGACGCGAGATCGAGTCGTCCTTGAAAATATTTTGATCGAGCTGCAGCCAGATGTAGCTGAGCGTGTCGGGCGAGCGGTTCATGTAGGTGATGGACTGCTTCGCCGTGAGCCGATGACGTTTTTCGTCGAGCGAGACGCGGATACGGTAATCCGCGCGCTGCTGCCAATACTGCGCGCCCGGCGCACCGGATGCGGCGCGGGTCACGCCCGGGGTCGGCAACAGCGTGTCGAGCTGCGCGAACAGTTTGTCCGGGTCCCCCGGCATTCCTTTGGCCTGCCCCGAGTTGGCGGTCAGGGCGAGGGCGAGCGTGAGAGCGAGGACGCCGGCAGCGGCGCTGAGCGAAGAGCGTGCGGGATTTTTCATGCGCCGATTCTACCGAGCGTCGACGCCTTGCGGGATACTTCGCGGCGGTACGGCATCGGATTACCGTGGGAGATCAGTACCGTGAGAGATCAGTCATGAGTTCGAGACGCTGGCCGCGCTGGGTGCGCGTCGTGTTGTATTCCGCCTTGGGCCTCGCGACGGTTGCGGTCGCGGGTTTCGTCTGGCTGTTTTTCATGGGCGGTATCGCGA
>RGYP01000214.1 GCA_010031985.1 Gammaproteobacteria bacterium | reverse complement strand
AGTCACATCGAACGCTGGCGCGTCGGCTCCGCGACGTTCCGCATGAACGTCGCGCTGAGTGAACTGCCCAAGTTCAGCGCGCGCCGCTCACGCAACGATGAGTCGCATCTTGGTGCGGGCATCATCATGGCGCCATCGCTCGGCTACATGGATCGCGCCTTTGCTTCGGCACGTCTACACGGTATCTCGCGCGAACCCATCGTCGAGATGCTGATCCCCTCGACTCTCGACGACACGCTCGCACCCCGGGGCGCGCACGTCGCGAGTCTCTTCTGTCAGCACTTCGACTACGACCTTTCGCGACCCGATGCCATCGATCGCAGCTGGAACACGTCCGGCATGCGCGATGCGACCGCCGAGTTCATCATCGACACGGTCAATGATTACGCGCCCAATTTCCGCGCCAGCGTCGTCGGTCGCTCGGCGCTCTCGCCACTCGATCTCGAAGAAAAGCTCGGCCTTGCGGGCGGTGACATCTTCCACGGCGCGCTCGGTCTCGATCAGTTGTGGGCCGCGCGACCGGCGCTCGGTTACGGCGACTACCGTACGCCCGTGCTCGGACTTTATCTTTGTGGCTCCGGCGCCCACCCGGGCGGTGGTGTCACCGGCGTACCCGGCATGAATGCGGCGCGGGAAATTCTTCGTGACGGCAAGCACTGAGAATCGCGCGACGGTGCAACCTGATCTCGTCCGCAAGGTTCGAGTACTGCACTTCGTCAGTGGCGGCTTCAGTGGCGGGGCCACGCAAGTTGCCATTCAACTCGTTGCAGCGGCGCTCGCGGGCGATGCCGTCGAGCCACTGCTCGTGCTCCGGCGCAAACGGCACACGAGGCCGGAGCGTATCCAGGAACTGCTGCAGCGCGGGCTCCCGGTCGAGACCGTCCCGGGTTGGGCAAATATCGCGACCATCATCGCGTTGCGAAATCTTTGTCTGCGTCATCGGCCAGATGTATTGGTCGCGCACGGTTTCAGCGAGCACTTGTGGGGTCGATATGCCGGACTGCTTGCCGGCGTGCCCGCCCTGGTGCACGTCGAACACAATACGCGCGAACGCTATACCCGCTGGAGACTGGCGCAAGCGCGTTGGCTGGCACGGCGAACGGCGCGCATCGTCGGCTGCGGGCCCGGCGTACTGCCGCGCCTTCTGCAGTTGGGGTTTCCCGCCGAGCGCACGACCGTCATTGCCAACGGTATCGACCTTGCGCCCTTCGGCGATGCTGCCGAGCAGGCTTTCGCGAGCCGCGAATCCGCGCTGCTGATGGTCGCCCGCTTCGGCGCACAAAAAGACCATCGGACGCTGATTCGCGCCATCGCTCTGCTGCGTGACCGGGGGACTCGACCTGCGGTGTATCTTGCCGGCGGCGGCAAGGCAAGACATCGCGCAGCAGCCGAAAAACAGGTCAAAGATTCAAGACTCGAAGATCAGATAACTTTTTGTGGATTGTTGCGAAACATCCCCGAACGGCTGAGTCGGACGAAAATCGTCGTCCTCAGCACCCACTACGAGGGCATGCCTCTGGCGCTGATCGAGGCGATGGCCGCAGGCTGCGCAGTCATCGGCACCCGCGTGCCCGGCGTCCAGGAAATCATTCGCGACGGCATCAACGGCCTGCTCTGCGAACACGAAGATCCGGAGGGTCTCGCTGCGGCCATCGAGCGTTTGCTGAGCGATGAACCGCTGGCGCAGCGCTTGGGCGCGACGGCCCGACTGGAAGCGTTTTCGACCTACGCTCGAGAGCGCATGAACAATGAATACGAGAAACTTTTTCGCGAGCTCGCACCGCTCGTCGATTGATTTGCAGAATCGATGCGTAGACTGAATTCTTCGATCAGGGTGGCGCTACCCGGCACCCGATTTGGAAGAGTCTTCACCCAACTCGCTGATCCGCGCGAGCAGCAGCGGCAGAGCATCCACGAAGTTCACGGCCCGCACCCGTGCCTCGAGCGCGCGCCGGGAGGCCTCGTCCGCGAACAGATCGAGGCATACCCGCAGCACAGTCTCGGTTTGTGCCGCGGGTGCGCGTACCGCGCCGGCGTCAGAACCTGAGCGCGCAGCCTCGGCGGCATCAGCGCTGCCGGTGGCCCGCCCCCGAAGCTTTTCGTAAGCCGACTCGCGGTCGATGGCCTGTTCATACACACCCGCCACCAGGGACGAGGACAGCAAGGCTTGGCGCTGCTCAGGGGTGATCGGCCCGATCTGTCCGGCCGGGGGCATCACGTACACGCGTTGGGTGATGCTGGGCCGGGCCTTTTCGTCCAGGAGGCTCACCAAGGCCTCGCCCACACCCAACTCTGGCGCCTGTCACCTGCGCTTTGACGACACCAACCCGGAGAAAGAAGAGCAGGAGTATGTGGACGCCATCGTCGAGATGGTGCAGTGGCTGGGCTGGTCTTGGGAGTCTGAGCTCAACGGCGCCAAGACCACCCATCTGTACTACGCCAGCTCCTACTTCGACTTCATGTACCGGGCGGCGGAGTACCTGATCACCCAGGGGCACGCCTATGTGGACGAGCAGACGCCCGAGCAAATGAAGGCCAACCGGGGCGACTTCAACACGCCGGGCGTCAACAGCCCCTATCGTGACCTGCCGCCCGAGCACCACCTGAGCCGTTTGCGGGAAATGCGCGACGGCCGGCACGCCGACGGCACCATGGTCTTGCGGGCCAAGATCGACATGGCCTCGCCCAACATCAACTTGCGCGACCCGGCCCTGTACCGCATCAAGCACGCCACCCATCACCACACCGGCGACCGCTGGTGCATCTACCCGATGTACACGTTCGCGCACCCCATCGAGGATGCGCTGGAGAACATCACCCACTCCATCTGCACGCTGGAGTTCGAAGACCAGCGGCCCTTTTACGACTGGACCCTGGAGCGCATCGTGCCTGTGCTGCGGGCGCCGCAGTTCGAGCGCGCCAAGGCCCTGGTGCAGCAGATTCGCACGCAAGGACTTGAAGCGCGGGAGGCCTTCGCCCAGGCCTGCCTGCGCCGCAGCGACAAGCTGTTCGCCAGCGAGCCCGAGGCGCAGATGCGGGCCCTGTTCCAGCGCTGGCAGCGAGAGTCCGCCAAGGTGAGAAGCGCAGAGGCTGGCTTACTGGATCTCGCCTTTGGCGGTGCCCCGATGGAGCAGCTCGATTTCTTCCCGGCTGCGCAGCCGAACGCCCCGCTACTGGTGTTCATTCATGGCGGCTATTGGCGCTCGCTCGACAAGTCTGATTTCACGTTCATTGTGCCCGGCTATCGCAAAGCGGGCTTTTCTTTGAATCGCAACTACGTGATCGGCGCCCGGTTCCGCTCGCCGATCTCAAGCGACGCTTGCTCGAAATCATTGAAGCACGGCAAGCTGGTGCCAACTCTGCCGAGGCTTGGGCGGCGCTCGATGATCTCGTCGGCTTGCAGAGCGCGGCGACGGCGGCGCATCACTCGGGTGGGACCTGCTATTCGTTCCTGATGCCGATGCCGGACGGACTCGGCGGCTGGTGGATCACCCTGCAGCGCGATGCGACGAACGGGCGCCTCGATTATTCCGGAGGCGATGGTCGAAAAGAGGGTGAGGGGGCGTGGCGTACGCGGCTCGTCGGCATTTCTTTGCCCTTCGGCGACATCGACATCCGGATCGAGCAGATGGGGGTCTCGGGCATCGGCGTTACCGTGCTGACCGACACCGCCGATGAGCGCAGTCGTTGGGAGGAGTCGCGAGCGGAGCTCGCCCGTCGCTTGCAGGATGCCGGCATGTCCTTGTCGCGTTGGGCCGTCATCGACCCGCAGGTCGATACACTGCCGCCGAGTTCTCCGGGCCAGTTGCACTCGGTGCGCGTATGAACCGGGGTGATCAGGATCGGGCAGTCGCTCTCGAGTACGGGCTCAACCCGGTACCGCTGATCGTGGCCACGGGCCGCGAGCTCCTCGCGCGCGAGATCGTCGCC
>RGYP01000213.1 GCA_010031985.1 Gammaproteobacteria bacterium | reverse complement strand
TCGTCGGCAGCGTCAGATGTGTATAAGAGACAGGTCTACAACCGACGCTTGCGGGGCGGCGGCGAGAACTGGACCTGGCTGATTGATGATCTCGGCGGCGCGCCCACGCTGCACGAGCTCGAGGGACCGGTGCCGTCGCAGACGGACGCCTTCGGTCTCTATCGCACCGCAAGACAAGCGAAGACCGCACTCGCGCAGCTCGCGCGCGATCACAAACTTTGTTTGCGCGTGCTCGGGCTCGAGGCGGCGGGGCAGGGTTCCTGTTTCGCTTATCAGGTGGGCCGCTGCGCCGGGGCTTGCGTGGGCGAGGAACCGCTCGCGCGACATGGCTTGCGGGTCAAATTATTGCTGGCGCCGATCAAGCTGCGCAGTTGGCCCCATGCGGGCGCCGTCGCCATCGAGGAGACGAGTGCTTTGGGAATGCGTCACTGGCACGTGGTCGAGGGCTGGCAGTATCTCGGCACCGTCGTGGCCGACGAACACGAAGAAGGCGCGGGCGTCGGCAGTCTTCGTGATGCGCCGAGGTCGGGTTTCGATGCCGACACCTACCGAATTCTTTGTCGTTACCTCAAGCCCAACGCGCGCAATCTGCGGTCATGGCCGAAGCGATGACGCCTCTGCATGCCATGGTGGCGAGCGTGCCGCGCGGCTGCGGCGATTTGCTGGCGCGCGAGCTGCAGGACTTCGGCGCGCTAGACGTCCGCGAGCGCGGTAATACCGTCGCTTTCACCGGGACGCTGGAGGTCGCCTACCGCGCCTGTCTCGAATCGCGGGTGGCGAGTCGCGTGTTGCTCGAAGTGCTGCGCTTCGAAGCGGCTGACGACGCTGCCATCTACGCGGCTTTGCGCGGCATCGACTGGCGACTGCACGTCGATCCGGCGAATACTTTGGCCTGCGAGTGGTCGGGTCGCCATCCGGCGATTGCCAATACGCACTACGGGACCTTGCGCGTCAAAGATGCGATCTGCGATTCGTTGCGCGAGTCCGCAGGGTTGCGGCCCGACATCGCCACCTTCGAGCCCGGCGTACGCGTCCACGCCCATGCGGTAGGCACGCAGGTGACCGTATCGCTCGATCTATCGGGCGAAGGCTTGCATCGCCGCGGTTGGCGTGGCGACACTGGCGAGGCACCGCTGCGCGAGAATCTCGCAGCCGGAATTCTTTTACGGGCTGGCTGGCCAGCTTTGGCGGCGGCGGGCGCCTCGTTCCTCGACCCGATGTGCGGCGCGGGGACACTGGTGATCGAGGCGGCGCGAATCGCCGCCGACATCCCGGCCAACCATCGTCGTCGCTACTTCGGTTTCTTGGCTTGGCGGGGTCATGACGCGCCACTGTGGTCGAGGCTCGTCGCGGCGGGCGAGGCGCGAGCGATCGCGGGTCTTGCCGCTTGCGAGCAGCGTGAGCTGCGCCTCATCGGTCGCGATGTCGATCGCACGGTGCTGCGCGAGGCGCGACTCAATGCAGCCCATGCCGGCGTCGCCTCGATCACCGCCTTCGATGCCGGATCGCTCGCCGAAGTCAGCGCCCACGCCGCGCACGGTCTGCTCTGCACCAATCCGCCCTGGGGGCTGCGGCTTGGCGATGCGGCGGCCGCCACCGCGGTCTTTCGCGAACTCGGCCAAGTGTTGCGCGAGCGGTTTACGGGCTGGGAGGCGGCAGTGCTCACGGGCGAGGCCTCTTTGGGTCTTGAACTCGGGTTGCGCGCCCATCGAGTGCATCCGCTCTGGAACGGCGCGCTCGAGTGCCGCCTGCTGCGCATCCGCGTCGGCAGCGAAGCCCTGCGTGATCTGCGACCGAAGCAGGGGACGCAGATCGACCCCGCGCTCGCGAGCAGCCCGGGCGCGCTCATGTTTGCAAATCGGATCCGCAAAAATCTCAAACAACTCGCCGCTTGGCGCAAGCGTGACGAGGTGTCGTGTTTTCGGCTCTATGACGCCGACATGCCGGAGTACGCCTTCGCCATCGACGTCTACGAGTCGGCCACGACGTCGCAGCGCTGGCTCGTGGTGCAGGAATATCAGGCGCCGGCTGCCATCCCCGAGGAAACCGTGCGCAAGCGACGCAGCGAGGCGCTCGCTGGGCTCGTCGAGGCGACGGGCATCCCTGCCGAGCACGTCCACCTGCGCACGCGGCGACGCATCAAGCGCGGCGAGCAGTACACCAAGCGCGACGAGCGTGGCGAATTCCACGTGGTCGCCGAGGGCGGTTTGCGCTTTCGTGTGAACTTTGAGGATTACCTCGATACCGGGCTGTTCCTCGATCATCGCCTGACGCGCGCGCGACTGCGCACCGCGGCCGAGGGCAAAAGGTTTCTCAATGTGTTCGCCTACACCGGTACCGCAACCGTCCATGCGGTAGCGGGCGGCGCACGCGCCAGCACCACGGTGGATCTCTCGTCGACGTATCTCGATTGGGCGCGCGCCAATCTCGAATTGAACGGGCTCGCCGGGCCGCAGCACGAGTTCGTGCGCGCCGACGTGCGCGAGTGGCTCGACGAGGCGGTGCGGCGCGGCGAGCGGTATGGCCTGATCTTTTGCGACCCGCCGACCTTCTCGAACAGCAAGCGCATGGAAGGCGTGTTCGACGTGCAGCGCGATCACGTCACGCTACTCGAGGCTTGCATGGCCTTGCTCGAGCGGGATGGACTGCTGATTTTTTCGACCAATGCGCAGCGCTTCCGTCTCGACCCCGCGTTGTCGTCCCGGTATCGCGTGACCGAGGTGACGAAGGCCACCGTGCCACCGGATTTTTCGCGGAACACCAGCATCCACAGTTGTTTTGAGCTGCGTTGAGGTATTCTGGCCTCACCATGGTCGCGGGGGTAACCATGGTGGCGGTGGTCACCCAGAGGTGCGTATCGTGTCTTTACCCATGTCCCCCCGAATTCTTCGATCTGCGGCCATAGCCGCCCTCGCACTCGCGTCTCTCACCGTCGTCGGCTGCTCGCGTGGCGGCAACGCGCCACCGCCCGCAGCCTCGTCCCTCACCGTGACTTTGGTGGTTGCCGAGCGGCGCTCCATCGAACGTGAAATCGTCGCCTCGGGTTCGGTCGCCGCGTGGCAAGAGATGTCTTTGGGCGTCGAGCTCGCCGGCATTCGCGTGGCCAACGTGCTCGTCGAGCCGGGCGATCGGGTGAGCGCGGGTCAGCCCCTCGTCGAGCTCGATCGGCGCACGCTCGACGTGCAGGCGCGACAGGCCGATGCCAGTCTCGCGCAGGCGGCTGCCAACGCCGAGCTCGCCGTGTCCCAAGAAAACCGTGGCAAAAGCCTGCTCGAGCGTAATCTCATCTCGACCAATGATTTCGAAGTGCTGCGCGCCAACCGTGCGCGGGCCGAAGCCCAGCGGACGGCTGCCGAGGCCGAGCGCGACGCCGCGCGTCTGCGGCTCGGCTTTGCCACCTTGCGTGCCCCCGATGCCGGGATCATCTCGGCCCGCAACGTGCAGCCCGGGCAGGTCGTCGCCGGCGGCGAGTTGCTGCGGCTCATTCGACGCGGTCGCCTCGAATGGCGGGCCCAGGTGGCCGAGAACGACCTGCCACGCATCAAGACCGGTGCCACGGTCGATCTACGCGGGCCGGGCGGTGAGGCGGTGCAAGGCGTGATCCGCGCGGTCTCGCCCGCGCTCGACCCGCAAACGCGTACCGCGCTCGTGTACGCCGATCTCAAGCAACCCGGCGCACTGCGGGCCGGCATGTTCGCCGAGGGCAGACTGCGTGTCGGCCAAGCGGAGGTGACCGTTGTGCCCCGTCAGTCGGTCGTATTTCGCGACGGCTATCCCTATGTCTTCGTGATGGGCGAGGGCAGCAAGGTCGTGCAGCGACGCATCAGCTCGGGTCCGCCGCAGGGCGATTTCATTGAAGTCCTCTCCGGTGTCAAGGCGGGAGAGCGCGTGGTCGCCCGCGGCGCCGGATTTTTGAGCGACAGCGACATCGTCAAGGTCGTGGGCGGCAACGCCTCATGAACTCGCTGCGATGAATCTGTCGCG
>RGYP01000212.1 GCA_010031985.1 Gammaproteobacteria bacterium | reverse complement strand
GGCGCGACGAGTTTCGTCGGTCGAATTCTTTGCAGATATTATCTCGACACCTACGGCGCCGATGGCTCGCGTGCGGCGGCGGGCGCTGCCGGTCGTCGATTGCGCTGGGCGATTGCCGCACGTTCGGCGGCGCGACTCGATGAGCTCAAGCGTGAGCTCGGCAGCTCGGCCGCCGCGTTGCCGGTATTGCTCGCCGATGCGGCCGACGAAGCCGCGCTGCGCGCGCTCGCCGCGCGAGCGCAATTGGTGGTGTCGACCGTCGGGCCCTATGCGCTCTACGGCGAGCCCCTCGTCAAGGTCTGCGCCGAGAGCGGCACCGATTATTGCGATCTGACGGGTGAGGTGCAGTGGATCCGGCGGATGATCGAGCGCTACGAATCGACGGCGAAGGCAAGCGGGGCGCGAATCATCCATTGTTGTGGTTTCGACTCCATTCCCTCCGACCTGGGTGTGTTCCATCTGCAGCAAGAGGCTCGCAAGCGATTCGGCCGTTCGGCGAGTCGGGTCAAGATGCGGGTGCGGGCGATGCGCGGCGGCTTTTCGGGCGGTACGGCTGCAAGTCTGCTCAACGTCGTCAAAGAAGTTCGTCGCAATCCGGCCTTGCGCAAAGAACTCGCTAATCCGTACTCGCTGTGCATCGGCATCAAGGATGGCGCCGACGTACGCCAGCCGAACGTTGCTGCTGCGCGTTACGACGCCGACTTCAAGTCTTGGGTGGCGCCCTTCGTGATGGCCGGCATCAACACCCGTATCGTGCAGCGCAGCAACGCGCTTTCGCACCACGCCTACAGTCGCGACTTTCGCTACGACGAGGCGGTGACTACGGGCAAAGGCTTGCGAGGTCGTCTGGCAGCCATGGCAACGACCGCAGGTCTCGGGGTTTTCATGGTGGCGAGCGCACTCGGTCCCACGCGTGCCTTGCTAGAGCGGTTCGTGTTGCCGAAGCCGGGCGAGGGGCCAAGCCCCGAAGCGCAGCGCCGCGGATTCTTTGATCTGCGTTTTCTCGGGCGCACCGACGATGGCCGCACGCTGCGCGTCAAAGTCACTGGCGACCGTGACCCGGGCTACGGCTCGACCGCGAAGATGCTCGGTGAATCGGCCGCCTGTCTCGCGCTCGACATGCCGAGTGCGACCTTGGCCGGAGGCTTTTGGACGCCGGCGACGGCCTTTGGCGAGCGACTGGTGTCGCGGCTGCAGGCACGCGCAGGACTGACTTTCGAAGTCATCGATTGAATAGGCCGCGGCGCGGCGCTCGAGTCCTCGCGTGACGGTGTTTTCACTCGGATCCGATGAGTCGCTCGCGATCGACCTCGATACTCGGGGTGCCGGCATTCGCTCGCTGCGTTTGCGCACTCCGGCGGGACTCATCGAGCTTTGCCTCGGTTATCCGGGGCCTGTCGCGCCCGATATCGACCCGTTTTACGTCGGCACCTTGGTCGGTCGTTATGCCGGTCGAATTGCTCATGGTCGGCTTCGGCGAGCAGAAAATCACTGGCTGCTGGCCAAGGCGGAGGGCGAGCGTCATTGCCTGCACGGCGGACCGCAAGGATTCAGCAGTCGAGTGTGGCAGGTCAAAGAATACACGCCGAGCGGCGCCGAGTCCGGCTCGTCGCGAGGGGGCTCGCGTCTGCTGCTCGGTCTGCACTCGCCCGATGGCGATCAGGGCTTTCCGGGCGCGCTCGATGCCCTGGTGCTGTTCGAGACCTTGGGTGGCGCGGCCGGCGCACCAAGCGTCGGCGATCCACCAGACGTCGGGTTTGCCTACGAAGTGCGCGCGCGTTGCGATGCGCCGACGGTGGTCAATCTCTCGAGCCACGTCTATTTCAATCTCGAGGGCGTCAACGCGGGGACGACGGTGTGCGAGCACGAGCTCAGGCTTCACGCTGCGGCCTATACGCCCTGCGACGCCGAGGGCATACCGAGTGGCGTGATCGCGCCGGTTACCGGAACGCCTTTCGATTTTCGCGAGTGGCGGCGCGTGGGTGAGGCGATCGGTGAGGGTAGGCTGCGGCCTTCAGGGCTCGACCAAAACCTGATCATCGACGGTACGCCCGGCAAGATGCGCCCCGCGGCGATGCTGCGCTCCCGTGCGAGCGGGGTGCAGATGACCGTCGCCACCACTCAACCGGGTATGCAGGTGTACTCGGGCGGGTACCTTGGATCGCCGTTCAAAAAGTTCGCCGGGATCTGCTTCGAGACTCAAAATTTTCCGGATGCGCCCAACCATCCGGCATTCCCCAACGCCTGGTTGCACCCGGGCGAGGTGTATCGGCACCGAACCGAGTTTCATTTCGCCTGCAGTAGCGGCACGGTTTCCTGAACCCAGTTGTCCGAGGTGCGTCGCGCGGGGCAGGGGATCGTGACTGCGTAATCGCCGAGGCGCTCACGCAGTTTGTGGACGTCGATGCGCCATCCTTTCGCATCCCATTTGCGCAACCACTCACGGTAGTGGGCGATCGCCGTATCGCCTGGGACCAGTACTTCTTTGGTGTTGCTGTCGGGTGTGCGCACGGGGTTCAGGTTCTCGACGATGATCATGTCCTCGGCGACGACACGACGGGTGACTTCTTCCATGCGTTTCTCGTGCTGATCTTCGAGCAACCAGTTGCGCAGGCTGACGAGATAGACGCGCGTGTTGTTCTCGTCGACCGGGGCTTCGAACATGTATTGATGGAACGAGTTGGTCGCCGTGAGATCGATGTAAGTGACGAGTTGATTCGGGCCCTGATGCCAGGAGCCGGCCGCACCCACGCGCGGACCTTGGCGCACGCCCGCGAGGGCGGTGTCCTCGCTCTTGCTGCCGCCAAACTTGATGTAGTGCTTGCTGCCCCAAGGAATTTGCTCGATCGGCAGCGGTGTGCGTTGCTGCTCGGGCGACAGCGAAGGCTGACCCTGGGCTGCGTGCACGAATTCATTGTGGATGGGGTCGAGTCCGTTTTCGATCGACCGCTCGTAATAGGCTTTCACGTCGAAAACGAAGGTTTGCGCACGCCACTGCGGCGTGCCGAATTCACTGATGTCGTAGAGTGGCGGCCGTTCTTCTTCGGGCAAGTCGCCGAGAAAGGCGAAAACGATGCCGTACTTTTCTTGTACCGGATAGGCGTCGATCTTGGCACGCGCCGGCAGTTTGGCGTCGTCGCCGAGCGAAGGAATGCGCGTGCAACGCCCATCGCCGCCGAACTCCCAGCCGTGGTAAGGGCAGGCGACCGAGTTGCCCTTGACCTTGCCGAGACCGAGCGCGCCACCGCGGTGGACGCAGGTGTCGGAGAGCACGTGCGCATTGCCAGCGCTGTCGCGGAAGGCGACGAAGGGTAGGCAAAGCAGCTTCACTCGCAAGGGTTTTTCGGCCGTGACTTCGGAGGCGAGTGCGACCGGATACCAGAAATTGATGTACATGACACGCCCTCCCAAGAGCGGTACGCCTGAGTCGTGGCATCATCATAAGCCATGTCCTTCAGCGCTTCTTCACCGACCCCCGCACGCACGTTCGTTTCGGTGCTGCTGTGTTTCTTTGCTGCGGTCCTCGAGGGCTTCGACATTCAGGCTCTCGGAGTCGCTGCGCCGCGCATGGCGCCCGAGCTTGCGCTTGGTGCCGCGCAGATGGGCTGGCTGTTCGCGATCGGCAGCATCGGCATCCTGTTCGGGGCGAGTCTCGGCGGCCGCATCGCGGACCGCTACGGACGCAAACCCGCATTCCTCGGCGCGGTCGCCGTGTTCGGAGCTTTCACGCTGTTGATGAGCCTGCTCTCGAGCTTCGAGGGCTTGTTCGCGGCACGTCTGATGGCCGGGCTCGGTTTCGGGGCGGCGCTACCCAACATGATGGCGCTCGCCACCGAGATCAGTCCGCCGCGGCGGCGTGCGCTCGCCACGGCGACGATGTTCTGCGGTTTGCCGGTCGGCGGCGCACTTTGCGCCTCGGTAACGCAGTGGTTGCCCGCCACCTTCGATTGGCGAATTCTTTTTCAGATCGGCGGCGTGTTGCCCTTGCTGC
>RGYP01000211.1 GCA_010031985.1 Gammaproteobacteria bacterium | reverse complement strand
TGGGGAACATGGGCCACTCCTTGGGGTGATGTGACGGGGAACACGAAACCGAGGCGGATTGTATGCCGAAGGCGACAGCAGGTCGCAACCCAACGCAGGCTCTGCTACGCTCCGCGGCCTTTTTGGCCCTGCATGGGTCGTCCCGGAAGCTTTCATGGCCACCGCCCGCCCCATTCGCAACATCGCGATCATCGCCCACGTCGACCACGGCAAGACCACGCTGGTCGATTGCCTGCTCAAGCAATCCGGGACTTTCGCCGCGCACGAACGCGTCGGCGAGCGCGTGATGGATTCCAACGATCTCGAGCGCGAGCGAGGCATCACCATCCTCGCCAAGAACTGCGCGATCGAATATCGCGGGACGCGCATCAACATCGTCGACACGCCGGGACACGCCGACTTCGGTGGCGAAGTCGAGCGCGTGCTGTCGATGGTCGATGCCGTGCTGCTGCTCGTCGATGCGGTCGAAGGCCCGATGCCGCAGACCCGTTTCGTCACCCGCAAAGCTCTCGCGCTCGGCCACAAGGCCATCGTCGTCATCAACAAGGTCGACCGTCCAGGCTCGCGCCGAGTTTGTCGAACAGTTCGAAAGTGCGATCGATCACCCAGTTGGGGCGCGAGCGACGCGCAGCTCGACTTTCCGATCGTCTACGCCTCGGCGCTGCAGGGATGGGCCACCACCGACCTCGCCCGCCAAGCGAGCGACATGACCGCCCTTTTCGATGCGATCCTCGCGCACGCGCCGGCGCCGCCGACCGAGGTCGATGCGCCGCTGCAGCTGCAAATCTCGCAGCTCGACTACAACCCCTACGTAGGTCGCATCGGCATCGGTCGCATCCGCCGCGGCACGCTGCTCGCCGGGCGCAACGTCGCGGTGCGCTGGGGTGATGAGGATCGCGGCACCGGCAAGATCGGCCAAATTTTGAGCTTCCGCGGGCTCGAGCGTTTTCCGGTGGAGAGCGCCTCGGCCGGTGACATCGTCGCGGTCACCGGCATCGACGAAGTGAACATCGGCGTCACGCTCTGCGATCCCGAGCAGGCAGACGCCCTGCCCCCCATCAAGGTCGACGAGCCCACGCTCTCGATGACCTTCCAGGTCAACACGTCGCCGCTCGCCGGTCGCGAAGGCAAGTTCGTCACCAGCCGGCAGATTCGCGAGCGCCTTGCCCGTGAGCTGCAGAGCAACGTGGCGCTGCGGGTCGAAGATACGGTGGACGCCGACGTGTTCCGAGTCTCCGGTCGTGGCGAGCTGCACCTGACCATCCTGGTCGAGAACATGCGGCGCGAGGGCTACGAACTCGCCGTCGGCAAGCCACAGGTTTTGAAGCGCGTCGTCGACGGCGTGGTGCAGGAACCGTTCGAGGCGCTCACCATCGACATCGACGAGGGCTATCAGGGTTCGGTCATGTCCGAGCTGGGTACACGACGCGGCGAGTTGCTCGACATGACGGTCGAGGGCGACCCGACCGGTCGCGGTGGTGGCCGCGTGCGACTCGAATATCGCATCCCGGCGCGTGGTCTGATCGGCTTCCAAGGCGAGTTCATGACCATGACCCGCGGCACCGGACTCATGAGTCATATCTTTGACGGTTATGACGTGGTCAAGGGCGAGATCCCCGAGCGTCACAACGGCGTACTCATCAGCAACGAGAACGGCGAGGCCGTCGCTTACTCGTTGTTCACGCTGCAAGAGCGCGGCCGCCTGTTCGTGGAGCACGGCTCCAAGGTCTACGAGGGCATGATCATCGGCATCCACAGCCGTGACAACGATCTCGTCGTCAATCCGATCAAGGAAAAAAAGCTCACCAACATTCGCGCCGCCGGCAAGGACGACGCCTTGCTGCTCACCCCGCCCATCGCACTCACGCTCGAATATGCGGTCGAGTTCATCAACGAGGACGAACTCGTCGAAGTGACGCCGCAATCGATTCGCCTGCGCAAGCGGTTCCTCAAGGAGCACGAGCGCAAACGCGCCGCGCGTGACGCCGAGGCGGCCGTCGGCTGAAACCGGCGCGTCGCGCTCGCCAAATCTCGGGCGGGCAGGCTGCGAGCGGCTACTTTTTGCGCGGCCCCGGAATGAAGGCGTTGGTGCGTCGGATGTATTCGGCGTAGTCCGGACGGCGCTGACCGATGTCGCGCTCGAGCAGCGTCACGCCCGACACCCGCAGCAACAGCAGCGTCATGAGCACCGGGCCCAGGATGCTCCACCAAGCCCCGCCCGACAGCGCAATCAGATAAAAAGCCCACCACTGCGCGCAGTCACCAAAGTAATTGGGGTGCCGGGTGTAGCGCCAAAAACCCCGATCCATGACCTTGCCGGCATTGGCCGGGTTGCGCTTGAACCGGGCAAGCTGCCAGTCACCCCCTGCCTCAAAGGCAAAGCCCAAGAGCCAGAGTGCAAGCCCGAGGTAGTCGAGCGCGCCGAGCGGCGCCTCGCTGCCGATGGCGCCATGCAGCGGCAGCGAGATCACCCAGGCCAAAACGGCTTGCAAGGCGAACACGCGATAGAGGCTGCTGAAAGCAAAACCCGGCTCGTTGCGCTGGCGGATCGCCTGATAGCGACGATCCTCCTCGTGGCCCCAATTGCGGGCGGTGATGTACACCGAGAGTCTGATCGCCCAAAAGGCCACCAGCACGAAGAGCAGTCGGCCGCGCACCGTCTCCGCAGGGAATCCGGCGTAGACCAGGATTGCCACCAGAAACATCAGCGACCAAAGAGAATCGACCACGTCGACGTTACGGCGGGGCAAAGAAACCAGCCATCCGAGGGCCGCGAGACCCAGCATCCAGGGCAGGGCCTGAAGGTATTCAAAAAATTGAAACATGCGGTAACTCCAGAACGCGTCCGTGCGGCGAATCGACGGCGCAGTTTGACCCGCGACGCGGCCATGGACAACTCTCGCCCCTAGTCTATGATTATCCCCATGATCGCGCTGTTCGGTTCCATCGTCGTCCTGGTGTCGGTGATCGCCGGGTTTCTCATGGCGGGAGGCAGCTTGCTGCTGCTGTGGCACCCCTCCGAATACGTCGTCATTCTGGGTGCCGCACTCGGCGCATTCATCACCAGCAACTCGCTCAAGGTGGTCAAGGCGTCGTTCGCGGGCGCGCTCGGCCTCGTCAAGCCGCTGCGCTACAACCGCGATACTTATGTCGAACTGCTCAAGTTGGTGTTCGACCTGCTGGTGAAATCGCGCAAGGAAGGCCTGCTCGCGATCGAGAACGACATCGCGGACCCTGCGAAAAGCCCGGTGTTCTCCAAGTACCCGAAGGTGCTCGAAGATCATCACATGATCGAATTCATCACCGACTGCATGCGCCTCATGGTCGGTGGCAATCTCGACCCCAACGAGCTCGAAGCGCTGCTCGACTACGAACTCGAAACCCACCACAAAGAGGCCCACGAGCCGGCGCAGGCGGTACAGAGCGTGGCAGACGCCCTGCCCGGTTTCGGCATCGTGGCCGCAGTGCTCGGCATCGTGAATACCATGGCGGCGGTCGCCGACTCGACGAGCGCCGAACTCGGCGCCAAGGTGGGCGCGGCGCTGGTCGGTACCTTCCTCGGCATCCTCGTGGCCTACGGCTTCGTCGGCCCCATCGCCTCCGCCATGAAGGCGCGCGCCGAAGAAGAAGGCAAGGCCTTCGAAGTGGTGAAGATGGCGTTGGTGGCGAGCGTTCGCGGTTACCCGCCGCAGGTGGCGGTCGAATTCGCCCGCAAGCTGCTCTTCAGCGACGTCCGCCCGACCTTCTCCGACCTCGAGGGCTCGCTGAAGAACAAACCCAAGGCCGACGCGCCGAAGGCCTGAGGACGACGCCGTGGCCGACATGGGCAAGGGCGGCGCCGACAAACGCCCGATCATCATCCGCAAAAAAAAGGTCGTCGCGGGCGAGCACCATGGGGGTGCCTGGAAGGTGGCTTATGCCGACTTCGTCACCGCACTGATGGCGTTTTTTCTGGTGATGTGGCTCGTGGCCTCGGCCAACGATCAACAAAAAACCGCGATCTTCGATTACTTCA
>RGYP01000022.1 GCA_010031985.1 Gammaproteobacteria bacterium | reverse complement strand
AACCCCGAAGCCTTCGAAGTCGAGCACATTCCCTGGAGCCATCTCGAACGACGCGTTACCCGAACCGATGCGCCCAAAGATATCTGGCCTTGCCGCGCGGGGGACGTGCTGCTCATCCACCCGAAAACCATCCACGCCTCGTTACCGCGCACCGCGCAAGATCGAGGTCGTCGCATTGCGCTCACCACGCGCTGGCTCGGTGACGACGTGCGTTGGGCGCCGAATTCGCTCTCCATTCGCATTCCGTCACTGGAGGCTTCCGGAATGATGCGCTTCGGCGAACCACCCCCGGCAGAACTATTCCCGGTGATCTGGCCACGAAGCGCGGGGACGGCACGCTCCGGCGCCTGAGACGGCAGCCTTCAACCGAGGATGGCTTCGCGCTCGTAAAGTCGACCCGCCACCCAACAAAGAATTCCGCCGATGACGAGACTGGCAACGGCCGACAGCAGCAAATCGGTCGGTATCGGAGTCTCGCCACGCAAGATCTGCATCATCAAAAAATGCTGGCTGAGCGATGGCGTCGCCATGACCCACGGCGAGGGCTCGACCCGCAAAAGACCGATGAAGGCCAAAGGCAGGGTCGGCAGGCTGATGGCGAAACTCAGATAACTTTGTGCCTCGCGAAAACTGCGCGTGAAAGAGGCCACAACCGTGAGCAAGCCCGCGCCGAACAGCGCAAGCGGCGCACTGACCGCAAACAGTTTCAGCGTCGTCAGCGCACTCATCGAGACGCTGATGCCGAACTGCTCCATGCGCACGAATTGCATGGCGATCGCGCAGGCCAGCAGCGTGAGCGCCATCGAAATCAGCATGTACGCTGCCGTCGCGGCGATCTTGCCGTAAATCAGGTGATGGCGCGGCATGGGCGCGGTCAGCAGGGACTCGAGCGATCCGCGCTCACGCTCGCCGGCGGTGGCGTCGATCGCGAGGTACATCCCCCCGAACAGCATGGCGAAAATGACGAGATAACTCAGCATCCCGAGCGCAAAGATGGCACGGCTCGAGGGGGTCGAGACATCGATGTCGTGGATCACGACCGTCGCCATGCTGGTCGGGTCGACGCCCCGTAGCAACAAGCGCGTCTGCGCGACTTGTCGGCCATACGCGTTGATGACTCTCGACACGCGCGTCGAGTTCGCATCGCCACCGAACTGATCGGAGCTATCGGCAAAGAGTTGCAACGCGGCAGGCTCGGCGCGCGACCAGCGCTCGGCGAAATCGGGCGGCACGCGCAGCACCACCTGCAGTTCACGCGCTGCGATCGCCGTACGGATCTGCTGCTCGTCGAGTTTGCGACGCTCGACCCGAATGTTCTGCGATTCCAGCACCGCCATCAGGTTCGGAGCGTACTCGGCGCCGACCACGGGTAGTTTCAACTCTTGCTCGGAAGCAGCTTCGCCTTTCGACACCGATAGCTGCAAGACACCCGTCAGCAGCAAGGGACCGAGCACCGGACCAAAAACGAGCGCAGACAGCAGAATGCGTCGATCACGCAGGTTCTCGAAAAATTCCTTGCGGAACACCGTGAATATACCGCGCATCAGTTGAGCCCCTCTGCCGTACCGATCAGCTTGACGAAAGCGTCTTCGAGCGTGGCTTCGTCCGCTTGTGCACGCAGCGCCTCGATCGTCCCCGCCGCCGCAACCCGCCCCTGCGCGATCACCACCACTTCATCGCACAGCAAAGCGACCTCTTGCATGACGTGACTCGAAAAGACGATGCAATGACCTTGCTCGCGAAGACGCGACAACAGCGCGCGCAAGTTGCGTACCGCCATCACGTCGAGCCCGTTGGTCGGCTCATCGAGGATCAGGTTGCGCGGACCGTGCACCAACGAACGTGCGAGAGCCGTTTTGAGACGCTGTCCTTGCGAAAAACCTTTGGTTTTGCGATCGAGGAATTCGTCGAGTTCGAGCAGCGCGGCAAGCTCGGTCACCCGTGCGTCGGCCTGATGCCGATCGAGGCCGTGCAGCTCGGCGAAGTAGACGATGTTCTCGCGCGCCGTCAGCTGCGGGTAGAGCCCGCTGGCATGCGACAAAACGCCGATCCGGCGACGAACCGCGATCGGCTCGACACTCACCGATTGACCATCGACCCAGGCATCGCCCGCGTCCGGCCGCAACAACGTCGACAGCATGCGCAGCGTGGTCGACTTGCCGGCGCCGTTAGGTCCGAGCAAACCCGTAATTTGGCCATCTTTCGCCGTGAAGCTGACGCTGCGCACGGCCTCGACTTTGCCGAACTTCTTGCTGAGGGCTTCGACTCGGATCATGGCGCAGGCCCCGCGATCGAAAGCCAGAATGGTGGTTGCATTCGTCGATCCAGGCATTTCGCGTCCAAGGCCTTCGGGTCGATCGTGTCGACGAATTCGGCGAGCACGCGGTCCATGCACGGAATGGCGATTTGTCCGTGAGCCGACCCCTTGATCACCAAATGCCTGGCGTTGCGCAAATTGGCCGCGACCCGCGTGGCATCACCCGGCGGCGTTACCGGATCGAGCGTACCGGAGAGCAGTAGCGTAGGTATCGTGCTCACGAGTGGCGCATGAAAGTCCGCATCGACCAAACCGCGCGGCCAAGTACCGCAGATCGCCGGCAGCCCATCGACGAACGCGGTACCGAGGTAGCTCGCGCCGAGTGCGGCTCGATCGATCGTAGCCGAGGCGAATCGGGGCACGTCCTCGCTGCAAATGACCGAGTTGTGCATGCCCATCGCAATCGCTTGTTGAACTCCGGCGGTCACCAATAAATAGAGCGAGGCGAGCGGGCGCAACTCGCCACGCGCCGCCTCGCTCACCACGAGTGGCAGCATCGCCGCGAAACCTGGATCGTAAGTGCCAAATCTCAGCACGACCGCAAGCTGCTCGGCGCCAAGCTCGACACTCTCCATGCGCGAGGTTTGCGGATGGGCGATTTGTACGCGTTGCGGGGAGCGCGCGAGCGCAGCCTGCAATTGCCGCGTCTTTTCGGCAACGTTGCCAAAAGCCTTGCGGCATTTTTCGTCGGCTGCACAAAGCCTCCACACACCATCGAGTGCGGCCTGTGCATCGATCGCGATTCGTGGACCGAGCACGGTTTGCGGCGCAACCACCCCATCGAGAACCATGCTGCGCACGCGCTGCGGATATCTTCGAGCATAGTGTTGAGCGACCCGCGTGCCGTAGGAGCCCCCGTAGAGATTCAAAGTCTCGTAACCGAGCAAGGCGCGCACGGCCTCGAGATCGCGGACGGCGCGGCTCGTCGTGTAGGCGCCGAGATCGTTGCTTGCCGCGAGCCGTTGCTCGCAACGCGCACTCAAACGGACGAAGGCTGCGGTGTCGAAGTTCATGGTGCTGGTTCCGAGTCGACCCTCGGGTTCGCAACTGAGAACGTTCGAGCGCCCGGTGCCGCGCTGGTCGAGCAACAAGATGTCGCGCTCGCGCCCCGCCCGGGCGAACATCCGCGAAACACTGGTGAACGTTTGCTGTACACCCTGACCGGGTCCGCCCGCGAGCAACACGATGGGGTCGACCTGCTTGCGGCGATTGATCGCGGGGACGCGCGCGACCGACAAGACGATTCGCCGCGCCCCGGCCGCATCACTTTCCGCGATGCTGACCTCGGCGCATTCGGCCTCGATCGACTGCAATTGCAGCGGGTCGGTCAAGCGGCATGGCGAAAACGCCTTGGCGAGTTTCGCCCCGTCCGCCGCCGTTGCGCGCGCGAAGGGCAACAGCGCGATGAGCACCCAAAACAGCACCCGTGACATCCGCAGGCCCCCTTCACCAAAGAAAAATATAATTCATGCTACATTGCATTCATGCGGCATGTCAAAAAGTCTCGGGGCAACGTGCGCTGACCCGATGCTTTGCGAGCCGTGCCGTGCTAAAACACGGCCATTCGGAGTACTGCAGGAGCCTCGTCCATGGTCACCCTCACCGTCAACGGTAAAACTCTCGAAACCGACGCCGCGCCCGACACGCCCCTGTTGTGGGTGTTGCGCGACCACCTCGGACTCACTGGCACCAAATTCGGCTGCGGAGCAGCACTCTGCGGCGCCTGCACGGTACACCTCGACGGCCAGCCCGTCCGCTCGTGCCAACTGGCGCTCGCCAACGTCGGCGCGGCCAAGGTCACCACCATCGAGGGGCTCTCCGCCGACCGCTCGCATGCGGTGCAGAAAGCTTGGCTCGAACTCGACGTGCCGCAATGCGGCTATTGCCAATCGGGACAACTGATGTCGGCGGCGGCGCTGCTCGCGCAGAATCCCGCGCCGAGCGATGCCGACATCGACACCGCCATGGCGGGCAACATCTGTCGCTGCGGCACTTACAATCGCATCCGTAAAGCCGTGCACCGCGCGGCCGAGATGCTCAAGGCGGAGGGCGCCTGATGAACGCAAACCTCGCACAAGACGGTACGTCCCGTCGCGACCTCCTCAAACTCGGCGCACTCGCGGGCGGCGGACTGCTGCTCGGTATCGGTCTAGGCGGTTGCAGCAAACCTGCCGCGCTCGGCGGCGCAGGCGGACAGCCGGTCGCGTGGTTGCGGATCGGCGGCGATGACAGCATCACCGTATTCGTCGACAAATCCGAGATGGGTCAGGGCGTCTACACCGCCCTCACCCAGTTGCTCGCCGAAGAACTCGGCGTGGCACTCGAGGCCATTCGTGTCGAGGCGGCGCCAGTCGCACCCGAATACGTCAACAATTTGCTCGGCGCACAAATCACCGGCGGCAGCACCAGCATCCGCGACGGCTTCGAGAAATTGCGCAAGGCGGGGGCGCAGGCGCGCACCATGCTGCTGCAGGCTGCGGCCACGCACTGGGGAGTCGCCCCGGGTGAGCTGCGTATCGACGGCGGCGCGGTGCTGCACGGCAAAGAACGCCTGAGCTATGGCGCGCTGGCCGAAGCCGCTGCCAAATTGCCCATACCCAAAGAAATCACTCTCAAACCTGCGACCGAGTTCACGCTCGTCGGCAAACCGGCGAAGCGTATCGACACCGCCGCAAAACTCGATGGTAGTGCCACCTATGGCATCGACGTCAAGCTGCCCGGCATGCTGCATGGCGCGATCGCCCAGTGCCCGACACTCGGCGGCAAGCTCGCAAGCTTCGACGGTAGCGCCGCCGAGGCGATGCCCGGCGTCAAAAAAATCGTTGGTGTCGGCAATGGCGTCGTGGTGGTTGCCGATCACTACTGGCAGGCTCGCAAGGCGCTCGAGGCGGTCAAAATCACCTGGGACCCGGGTGCCAACGCAAATCTCGGCAGCCAGGGAATCCGCAGCCGGCTGCGCAATGCGGCCACGCGCGAAGGTCGCGGGGTACGCGCCGATGGTGATGCGAGCGCCGCAATCAAGACTGCGGCCAAAGTCGTCCGCGCCACCTATGACTTGCCGCTGCTGGCTCACGCCACGCTCGAACCGCAATGCTGCACGGCCGACGTGCGTACCGATGGCGCCGATATCCACGCACCGACGCAAACCCAAACCATCGCGCAAGCGACGGCTGCAGCGGCAGCGGGACTCAAGCCCGAACAGGTCAAGATCCACACCACGCTGCTCGGCGGCGGTTTTGGACGACGCCTCGAAGTCGACGTCATTCCAGCTGCCGTGCTCGCTTCGAAGGCGGTGGGAAAACCGGTCAAAGTCATTTGGAGTCGCGAAGAAGACACGACCCACGACACCTATCGTCCGCCCGCGCACGACGAAGTCGTCGGTGCCTTCGATGCCAGCGGCAAACTCGTCGCCTGGAAGCTCGATCTCACCGGACCGTCGATCACTGCCCGCATGTTCCCGCCCGTGGTGGCCACGGCCGTCGATCCCTTCGCGGTCGAGGCAGCGGCGAACTTCCCCTACGACGTGCCCAACGTCGCCGTGAACTACAATCGCGAGGAAATCGGTATCGACGTCGGCTATTGGCGCTCGGTGAGCCATGCGCTCAACTGTTTCGTCGCCGAGAGCTTCATCGACGAACTGGCCCACGCTGCTGCACAAGATCCCTACGCTTTCCGCTCCGGCCTGTTGCGCAAACAGCCGCGTTTCAAGCGCGTGCTTGACGAGGCGGCGAGCCGCGCAGGATGGGGTAAAGCGCCCGCCGGCCATCATCAGGGCATCGCCCTCATGGAAGGCTACGGCACCTACATGGCCCAGGTCGTCGAGATCTCGATGCGTGGCAACCAACTCGCCATTCATCGCATCACCTGCGCGGTCGACTGCGGACAGATGGTGAATCCGAACATCGTCGATCAGCAGGTCGAGGGCAGCATTCTCTTCGGGCTTACCGCGGCGCTGTGGGGCGAGATCACGCTCGCCAAAGGCCAGGTTCAGCAGCGCAATTTCGACAGTTACCGAATGTTGCGACTGCCGGAAGCGCCCCGTATCGACGTGCATCTGCTCGCGAGCGGCGAAGCGCCGGGCGGCATCGGCGAACCCGGTACCGCGGTCGTCGGACCTGCTCTCGCCAATGCCATTTTCGCGGCTACCGGCAAACGATTACGCTCACTGCCGATCGCCAAATCGGGCATCGTCACCGCCTGAGCAGGTCGACCGACGATCTATTCAAAGAATTCGTGCCGCGGCGAGCGCGGCGTGAACCGCTGCAGGTCTTCTTCGCTGCGACCCGAGGCGCTGCGGCGGGTCGCAACGAACCGGTAGGTTCGCTCCGCCGGTGACCGACCAAAGACGCGCAGCTCGAGCCGCGGACGGCGCGGCGACTGCGGGAACATCGCCACGGCCAGCATCACGAGGTGCGTGGCAGGACCCCCTTCCCGATGCTGCTCGTCCGCCGAGAGATTGAGCAGCACGCCCTCCAAAGGCACGGCGACCTCACCATCGGCAATGCGTACACGCGCGCGCAAATCACGCTCGATCGCTGCAGCGTGGCGCTGCAATTCGCGACCGTCGAGGCGACCGTCGCGGTTGTCGTCGACCCCGCGCAAGGCGCTCACGGGCAAAGAAATCACCAGGTAACCCCGCGCATCGACGATATTGAGCGTGCCCTGCTGATCTTCCATGAGATGTGCCGCCGCCGGCAGCGCGGCCAAGAGACC
Source organism: Gammaproteobacteria bacterium (assembly GCA_010031985.1). Classification (GTDB taxonomy): domain Bacteria; phylum Pseudomonadota; class Gammaproteobacteria; order Steroidobacterales; family Steroidobacteraceae; genus UBA964. The sequence continues at coordinate 6,779 of RGYP01000022.1, read as the reverse complement.
GATCAAAGAAATCAGACCGACTCGACGCCGCGACACCGTGAGGTCACGCACCCGGAGACGTCGAACCGCGGATGCAACGGCCGACGAAAGGGAAGGTCTGCGTGATCACGTAGTAATAAATGCCATTCGGAAATTCCGGGGTCACGCCCGTACGACCGTTGCACTGATCGAGATCACCGAGACCTGCCGCGTATTCGTAATCCTGCAGGAAAGACCCCATCGGATAAAGCGTGGTGGCCGGTCTGCCACTGTCGGGCGTGGCCTTGATACGCCAACTCGAAACGAGTTCCTTGATCGCGGAAGTCGCATCGTTGGCGCTGCTGTAACCGTAGCGCGCGTAAATCGGAAAGCCGTCGGCGGCCCAACCCACGAGCGTCATGGCCGTGCCCTTGCCAAGCTTGTTGATCAGCCCGGTCGGCAAGCCGTGATAGTGGTATTCGCCGGTCGGCTGCACGTGCGCGTTGTTGCTGTCGGTACCGAAATTGAACGCTGACGGAGCGAGAGCCTCCATGCGCCATGCGCCCGTGCCCCCGATCGCGGTGCAGTTCGGCGGATTCGCGCCGTCGCAGGTGCCGCCCGTACCGGGTTCGAATTTCACGCCGTTGATCGCATGACCCGGCACCATCACGTTGTTGCCGTTGGCGTTGGCGATCGCCGGACGCAGCGGAAAGGTCGCGCTGATCTGTTGCGCGCGAATGGGGTTCGGATTGTTTGCGTTCGGGAAAGTGCCGACCGCGTGATTGGGGATGGCGTTGGCGACCAGCGCGCGATTCGGGTTGCAGCTCCAGAACGCACTCGCACTGGCATTGACCGAAGGCGAATTGTTGAACTCCGACACCGAGTAGGCACAGAGCACGCCATCGGTGTTGTAGGTCGTGGCGCCCGTCGTCGGCGTCACCTGCACCGCTCCCGACGGCGCACTGTTGCCGATCGAATTGGTCGCCGTGACGGAGCAGCTGTAGGCCGTGCCGTTGGCGAGTCCCGTGACGGTGATCGGGCTCGCAGCACCGGTCGCCGTGCGCGTCACGCCACCGCCCGTGCAAGACACCGTGTAGCCGCTGATCGCCGCGCCGCCATCCGAAGATGGCGCGGTGAAGGCAACCGTTGCGCTGCCGTTGCCGGCCGTCGCGGTGCCGATGGTCGGTGCACCGGGCGCACTGCGCGGCGTCACCGTCGTGATCCCGCCGCCTTCGCCACTCCCACCGCCACCGCCGCAGCCCGAGAGCGTGACCAACACGAGCGCCGCGAGTGGCGCCTGCAGCGTAGCGAGAACTTTAGACATGCAGCAAAGGTTAACTTACCCGCCGGCGAGTTTCTGCATCGACGGGTCGCGCGACCCGTCCGTGTCCGCTACGATAGCGCCCGCGCAACGGAATCACGGATGATTCAATGAACAATCGCCTCGCCGACCTGCTCTCCCGCCGCCCCTGTCTGCTCGCCGATGGCGCGACCGGCAGCAATCTTTTCGAAATGGGTCTGGTGTCGGGCGATGCCCCCGAACTCTGGAACGTCGATCACCCCGACCGCATCAAGTTGCTGCACCAGCGCTTCGTCGACGCCGGCGCCGACCTGATCCTCACCAATACCTTCGGTGGCACACGCTATCGCCTGAAGTTGCACTCGGCAGAGCACCGTGTTCGCGAACTCAACCGTGCCGCCGCGCAGCTCGCGCGATCGGTCGCCGACGCGAGCGGTCGTGAGGTTCTGGTGGCCGGCAGCATGGGGCCGACCGGCGAAATCTTAGAGCCCCTCGGCCCGCTGTCGATCGCCGATGCGCGCACCGCTTTCGCCGAGCAGGCCGCAGCGCTCGCCGAGGGTGGCGCCGATGTGCTCTGGATCGAAACGCTTTCTTCGACCGAAGAGGTCGAAGCGGCGATCGAGGGCGCAAAAACCGCGGGCCTTCCCGTGGTCAGCACGCTCTCTTTCGACACCAACGGTCGCACCATGATGTCGGTGACGCCGGCCGATCTCGCGCAGATCGCGCGTCGTCACCACCTCGCAGCCTGCGGCAGCAATTGCGGCGTCGGTCCGTCCGAGCTCGTCGCCTCGATCCTCAACCTGAGTGCAGCGGCTGATCCCGACATGGTGCTGGTCGCCAAAGCCAACTGCGGCATTCCGCAGTACGTCGATGGAGCGATTCGCTACGACGGTACGCCCGAACTCATGGCGCGCTACGTGCAACTCGCGGTCGATTCGGGCGCGCGCATCATCGGCGGCTGCTGCGGCACCTCGCCCGAACATCTTGCAGCGATGCGCAAGGCGCTCGATGCCTACGTTCCGGGAACTCGTCCGGACGCCGTCATGCTCGAAGCCACGTTGGGCCAGATCAGCACCGGCGCGCGCGCGCAGCTGTCGGGGAACCTCGATCGCGCCGCAGGCTCGGCGTCGGGCGCCGCGCCGCGGGTGCGTCGGCGTCGCGGCTAGTTCGCAAGGCTTAGACCTGATCGGGCTCTTCGTTCACTGCAGGAGCCGCCTGCGGCAGAGCAGCAATCGCCCGATCCCAGGCCTCTTCGGCGGTGGCGGCCTCGCGTCCCCGACCATCGCGCGGCGGCAGCACGCCGATCACCGCGTAGTTCGCCGAAGCCGTGTCACGGATCCTCGGTTCGGGCGGAACGCTCCAATCGGGGTCGAGCACGGCAACCAGAGGCGCCGTGGTGGTCAGGCCGCGCTGCACCACCATGCCGATCTCGCCATTGTCGAGTCGAACGATCGATCCCGGCGGGTAGATGCCTAATTCTTTGATGAGCGCTGCAACGAACGTGCTCTTCGGTGCCTCGAGATACATTTGTCGCAGCAGACCCGTGGCCGTCACCGCCGAGTGACCCGCCGCCCTGCCAAGGCCTTCCACGAACACTTCGACGCACTGCACGAGCTGGCTGGCCTCGTTCACTTCGGTGATACCCCGCGGATAACCGGACCCATCGGGGCGCTCGTGGTGTTGCTCGACCGCTTCGAGCCAGTCCGGGTCCGTAATGCCGGCATTCTGCAAAATCTCTCGACTGCGCGTCGGATGATTTCTTTGATCGCTCTGCAGGAACACCGGCGACATCGACTCGAGAATGGAAAGGTTCATGGTCAGCGCGCACTTGGCGGCAAGATCGATCATTCCGCCCATCCAGCCCAACCTGTTGGCCAGCATCATGGCGAGCGCGGAGGTTTGCATGGCCTGCAGCGAACCGTACGCACCCCGCTCTGCCTTGCTCTGTCTGATGATCTGGAAAATGGCGAGATCGGGATCGCGCTCGATCAACGTTTGCACCAAGGGCAATGCAGCCTGCATGCGATTTTCGAGCTGCGGCTCATCGACACTGCTCAGCAACTGCGTCACCCGCTGCCGGATCGAACTCCACACTTCGGGCAACTGCGCGCGCGGCGCATGCAGCACCACCTGAAAAGGATCGGTGACTTCTTTGAGCAGCACCAGCCCGCCGCGCTCGACGAGCAGCTGCAACTGGCGGGCGGACTCGACGACGTTGCCGTTCGCCAGCAGCAACACCTGCTCCTTGTCGTAAATGTCGAGCGGCAGCGGCTCACCGACGACCACGCGGTTGAGCACGGCGCCGAGCGACGCGAAGGCCTCGCGCCCACCCGTCCGCGGGGTGTCGCTGCTGCGCGTTGTAGATACGCCCGACATACCCCATATTTATAGCAGATCGTCGGCAGTCCCACCGCGTCGTCTGCGACGCACGCCTTCCTGCCGTGCACGCTGTCCGGCCGTGCACGCTTTGCTGCCCTGCACGCTCAAAGAAAAAACCCCGGGAGTTTCCCCCCGGGGTCTTTCTGTCTCTTTGGACTCTTGGGATCAGGTAAGCCCGTGGCTTACATGTCCATGCCGCCCATGCCGCCCATGCCGCCCGGAGCCGGGTGCACGTGGTCGTGCTCGTCCTTCGGCGCCTCGGCGATCATCACCTCGGTCGTGAGCAACAGGCCCGAAACCGAAGCCGCGTTCTGCAGCGCCAGACGCGTGACCTTGGCGGGATCGAGGATGCCGAAGTCGAGCATGTCGCCATACTCGCCGGTGGCGGCGTTGTAGCCGTAGGCACCCTTGCCAGCCTTCACCTGGTTGAGGATCACCGCGGCGTCCTCACCGGCGTTCTCGACGATCTGACGCAGCGGCTCTTCGATCGAGCGGGCGAGGATGCGAATGCCGACCGTCTGGTCTTCGTTCGCACCTTCGAGCTTCTCGAGTGCCTTGGTCGCGCGGATGAGCGCCACGCCACCGCCCGGCACCACGCCCTCTTCGACGGCTGCACGCGTGGCGTGCAGGGCGTCTTCGACGCGCGCCTTCTTTTCCTTCATCTCGATCTCGGTGGCCGCGCCGACCTTGATGACCGCGACACCGCCGGAGAGCTTGGCAACACGCTCCTGCAGCTTTTCTTTGTCGTAGTCGCTGGTGGCTTCTTCGACCTGCTGGCGGATCGACTCGATACGCGCCTTGATGTCGCCCGCCTTGCCGGCGCCGTCGATGATGGTGCTGTTTTCCTTCTCGACGACGATCTTCTTGGCTTCGCCCAAATCATTGAGCGTGGCCTTCTCGAGTTGCAGACCGACTTCGTCGGAGATGACCGTACCGCCGGTCAGGATCGCGATGTCCTGCAGCATGGCCTTGCGGCGATCACCGAAGCCCGGCGCCTTGACGGCAGCGACCTTGAGGATGCCGCGGATGTTGTTGACCACGAGCGTGGCGAGTGCCTCGCCCTCGACGTCTTCGGCGATCACGAGCAGCGGACGGCCCGACTTGGCCACGCCCTCGAGCACCGGAAGCATCTCGCGGATGTTCGAGATCTTCTTGTCGACGAGCAGGATGAACGGCTTCTCGAGCTCGACCGTCTGGTTGGCCTGCTGGTTGATGAAGTACGGCGAGAGGTAGCCGCGGTCGAACTGCATGCCCTCGACGACGTCGAGTTCGTTCTGCAGGCCCGAGCCCTCTTCGACCGTGATCACGCCTTCCTTGCCGACCTTCTCCATCGCCTGCGCGATGGTCTTGCCGATCGACTCGTCGCTGTTGGCGCTGATCGTGCCGACTTGCGCGATCGCCTTGTTGTCCTTGCAAGGCTTGGCGAGCTTCTTGATTTCTTCGGTGGCCGTGATGACCGCCTTGTCGATGCCGCGCTTGATGTCCATCGGATTACGGCCCGAGGCCACGGCCTTGAGGCCCTCGCGGATGATCGCCTGCGCGAGCACGGTCGCGGTGGTGGTACCGTCACCGGCCTCGTCAGAGGTGTTGGAAGCAACTTCCTTCACCATCTGCGCGCCCATGTTCTCGAACTTGTCCTTCAGCTCGATTTCCTTGGCGACGGAAACGCCGTCCTTGGTGACCGTCGGGGCGCCGAAGCTCTTCTCGAGCACGGCATTGCGGCCCTTCGGACCGAGCGTGGCCTTGACCGCGTTGGCCAGGATGTTGACGCCGCGCACCATGCGGTGGCGGGCGTCATCACTGAAACGTACTTCTTTAGCAGCCATTTGATTGTTCCTTCGGTGAAATAATTAGGCTTACTTGCCTTCGATGATGGCCATGATGTCTTCCTCGCGCATCACGAGGAGATCTTCGCCGTCGACCTTCACTTCAGTACCGCTGTACTTGCCGAAGAGGATCTTGTCGCCGACCTTGACGTCGAGCGCACGGACCGAGCCGTCTTCGAGAATCTTGCCCTTGCCGATGGCAATGACCTTGCCCTGCGAGGGCTTTTCGGTGGCTGAGTCGGGGATGACGATACCGCCCGGGGAGGTGCGTTCCTCCTCCAGGCGCTTCACGATCACGCGGTCATGAAGCGGACGAATTTTCATGTTTCGCTCCTGAAAACTAACGGTTGACTGGAAGGTGACAGGGAGCGTGTTAGCACTCTCCCTGCGTGGCTGCTAATGATAGCGACGGAAAGTTCCATTTCAAGGGCAGGCCCGGCTATGCTGCTCGGCCTGCTGATCCCGAAGCCCCTAAGCACATGAAATTGAAGCAGTTCCTGCTCGCCTGCCTCGGCCTCTTTTTTGCGCTGACCGCCCTGCCCGGCCGCGCCCAGTTCGGCGAGTCGGAGTTCCTGCCACCCGATCAGGCCTTCAAGGTCGAGGTATTCGCCGAAGCCGCGGACCGAGTGCGGGTCGATTTTCTGGTGACACCGGGCTATTACCTCTATCGACATCGCCTGAACTTCAAGCTCGATGAGACCGCAGGCGCGCCACCCGCGACGCTCGGCACGCCGGACATCCCCGCCGGCGAATGGAAAGAGGACGAATTCTTCGGTCGGCAGCAGGTGTATCACGAATCGGTGAGCGTCACGCTGCCCGTGTCGCGCACGCCCGGTGCCGCGCTCGAGCTGCCGCTGGTCGTCGGTCTGCAAGGCTGCGCCGAGAAGGGCCTGTGCTATCCGCCCGAAAAGCGCCGCCTCAAAATCACGCTGCCGGCCACGAGCGAGACAGACAGGGCGAGCGCTCCAGCAAAAATCGGCGGCGATGTCGCCACCACCACCAATTCTTTGGCGCCGTTCGTCTCGGAACAGGATCGTCTCGCGGGTCTCATCAAGTCGGGCAGCCTGCCTTTGGTGCTTGCCACGTTCTTTGGTCTCGGCTTGCTGCTCGCCTTCACGCCTTGCGTGCTGCCGATGGTGCCGATCCTCTCCGGAATCATCGCCGGCCAGGGCAGTCAGGTGACGACCGGCCGCGCCTTTGCGCTGTCGCTCACCTACGTCATGGGCATGGCGGTGATGAACACTCTCGCAGGCGTCGCCGCCGCCGCCGCCGGTCAACAAATTCAGGCACTGTTCCAACAGCCCTGGATCATCATC
>RGYP01000210.1 GCA_010031985.1 Gammaproteobacteria bacterium | reverse complement strand
GCACGGCGAGGTGCCGCTGCCGCCGTACATCGAGCGCACGCCGGAGGCGGCTGATCTCGAGCGCTATCAAAGCGTGCTCGCGCGCGTGCCCGGGGCGGTGGCGGCGCCCACCGCGAGTCTGCATTTCGATGACGCCTTGCTCGAGGCCGTGGCCGCACGCGGCATCCGCCGCACGACCCTGACCTTGCACGTGGGCGCGGGGACTTTTCAGCCGCTGCGCAGCGAGCGCATCGAGGATCACGTCATGCACGCCGAGTGGGCCGAGGTGCCCGCCGCGACCTGTGCCGCGATCGCCGAAACGCGGGCGGCGGGTGGGCGCGTGGTGGCCGTCGGCACCACCGTGGTCCGCGCGCTCGAGTCGGCGGCGCTGGCGTCGGGCGCGGTCGCACCCTGGACGGGCGAGACGCGAATTTTCATCACCCCCGGATTCCGCTATCGCGCGGTCGATGCATTGCTCACCAATTTTCATCTGCCGCGCTCGACGCTGATCATGCTGGTCAGTGCCTTTGCGGGTCGCGAGGCGACGCTCGCGGCCTACGCACACGCCGTCGCCCAGCGGTATCGGTTTTTCAGTTACGGTGACGCCATGTTCATCACCTCGAGAGCGCCGTGACCTTGCGTTACGAACTGCTCGCGACCGACGGCGCGGCGCGGCGCGGTCGGGTGCAGGCGCGGCACGGCAGCATCGAAACACCGGCCTTCATGCCGGTGGGTACCTATGGCACGGTCAAGGCCATGACCCCCGAAGAACTCGAGGGTCTCGGCGCCGAGATTATTTTGGGCAACACCTTCCACTTGATGCTGCGGCCCGGGCATCAAGTGATCGCCGAGCTCGGCGGCTTGCATCGTTTCATGCACTGGCCGCGCCCGATCCTCACCGACTCCGGCGGTTTCCAAGTGTTCAGTCTCGCCAAGCTGCGCAAGATCACCGAGGAGGGCGTGCGTTTTCGCTCGCCGATCGACGGCAGCGAAGTGCGGCTGACACCCGAAGATTCGATGGACGTGCAGCGTGCACTCGGCTCCGACATCGCGATGATGTTCGACGACTGCACCGCTTGGCCGGCGACTCACGAGCAGGCGCGTGCTTCGATGGAGCGATCGATGCGCTGGGCGAAGCGCTGCGTCGCGCATTACTACCGCGACGTCGATGGCAGGGGCACGCCGGATCGCTCCGCCGCACCCGGCGATCTCTTCGGCATCGTGCAGGGCGGCATGTACGAGGATCTGCGCCGCGAATCTTTGAGCGCGCTGCTCGAGCTCGATCTGCCGGGTCTCGCCGTCGGCGGTCTCGCGGTCGGCGAGCCCGAGCCGGAGCGCTTGCGCGTGCTGGAAGCCTTGCTGCCACACATGCCGATCGATCGACCGCGCTACCTCATGGGCGTGGGCCGACCCGAGGACATCGTCGCGGCGGTGCTGCGCGGCATCGACATGTTCGACTGCGTGATGCCGACGCGGCATGCACGCAATGGTCATCTCTTCACCTCGACGGGCGTCATCAACATCCGCAATGCCGCGCACCAGCGCGATCCGGGTCCCATCGACCCCGACTGCGGCTGCTACACCTGTCGCAACTACTCGCGGGCTTACCTGCGCCACCTCGATCGCTGCAACGAGATTCTGGGCTCACGGCTCAACACCATCCACAACCTGCATTTCTATCTCGAGCTGATGCGGCAGCTGCGGGCGGCCATCGAGGCCGGTCGGGTACGGGATTTTGCCCGCGATTTCCTTGTCCGGCGGGGGGCTGTGGCATAATCCGCGGCCTTTTTCGACCCGTCACCCACCCGAGGACCCGATCCCATGAACGGACTGATCCCCGAGGCCTACGCTCAGGCCGGCGGCGCCGCTCCCGGCGGCCAGCTCGCACCGTTGCTGATGATGGTGCTGTTCATCGTCATCTTCTACTTCTTGCTCATTCGCCCGCAGCAAAAAAAGGCCAAGGAACACGCGGCCATGCTCGGCAAGCTCGCGAGCGGTGACGAAGTGGTCACGGCAGGCGGCATCGTCGGCAAGGTGACCGAGGTCGACGACGGGTTCGTCACCCTTGAAATCGCCCCCGAGGTCCGCATCAAGGTGCAGAAGTTTCAAGTGAGTTCACTGGTGCCCAAGGGCACTCTGAAGGGCTGATACATGCTCGAGTTTGCCCGCTGGAAGTACATCCTGGTCGCCGCGGTTCTGCTGCTGGCGACGATCTTCGCGCTGCCCAACGTCTTTGGTGAGGATGCTGCCTTGCAGGTGGCGCGCAAGGATCGCAGTGCCGTCGAAGCCGACGGGCAACGCTCGGTCGAGGATTTTCTGCGCGGCAAGGGCGTGACGTTCTCGCGCAGCTACGTCGACGATGGTCGTTTGATGCTGCATTTCGCGGCCGTGCCCGAGCAGTTGAAGGCGCGCGATCTCGTCAACGAAAACTTTGCGCGCGACTACGTGACCGCGCTGTCTTTCGCTTCGCGCGCACCCGACTGGTTGCGCAAGATCGGCTTGCGCCCGATGCCGCTCGGCCTCGATCTGCGCGGCGGCCTTTATCTGCTTTATCAGGTCGACGTCGATGGCGCGGTCGCGCAGGTGCTCGAGGTGTATGAGCAGGATTTGCGCCGTGCACTCAGCCAAGACAACGTGCAATTCGTCGACGTAGCGCAGGTTGCCGAGGGCACGGTCAAGCCAAACGGTCTGCGGGTGTTGCTGCCGGCGGGTGCCGATCCGGCGCCGGCGCGCGAGGCCATCCGACGTGTATTGCCCAATCTCACGATCTCGGCGCAGCCGGGCGGGGCAGGCCCGATCCTGCAGGCGTTGCTCACGGCGACCCAACTCAAAGAGCGTCAGGACTACGCCATTTCGCAAAACCTCACCACCATCCGCAATCGTGTCAACGAGCTCGGCGTGTCCGAGCCCGTGGTGCAGCGACAGGGTGTCGATCGCATCGCCGTGCAGCTGCCCGGTGTGCAGAACTCGGCCGAGGTCAAAGATATCCTCGGCAAGGTCGCGACCCTCGAGTTCCGTCTGGTCGACATCCAGAACAGCGTCTCCGAGGCCGTGCAGCGCGGTCGCGCGCCGTTCGGCTCCAAGCTCTACGAAACCCGCGAAGGTCAGCCGACTCTGCTGAAGCGCGACATCATCGTCACCGGCGATCAGCTCATCGATGCGACCACGGCAGCCACCGAACAGGGTCCGGGTGTGTCGGTCAAGCTCGACGCCTCGGGCGGCGAAGAAATGCTGCGCACCACGCGCGCCAATCTCGGCAAGCCCATGGCGGTGGTCTTCATCGAGCAGCGTCGTGAAGAAGTCGACGTCGGCGGCCAGAAAGTGCAGCGCGACATCAAAGAAGAAAAGGTCATCAACACGGCGACCATTCAGGGTATTTTCTCGAACAGCTTCCAGATCACGGGACTCGGCGTCAACGAGGCACGCGAACTCGCTTTGCTGCTGCGCGCCGGCGCGCTCGCTGCGCCCATCTTCGTCATCGAAGAGCGCGTGGTGGGTCCGGGTCTCGGCAAAGAAAACATCGAGAAGGGTGTGAGCGCGCTGATGATCGGCATGGCGCTGCTGTTCGTGTTCATGCTCGTCTACTACAAGATGTTCGGCGTGGTTGCGAACATCGTGCTGCTCGCCAACGTCGTGCTGCTCGCGGCTTTGCTCACCATGTTCAAGGCGGCACTGTCCTTGCCGGGCATCGCCGGCATCGTGCTCACCGTCGGCATGGCAGTCGATGCCAACGTACTCATCTACGAGCGCATCCGCGAAGAAGTCCGTAACGGCGTGACGCCGCAGACCGCCATTTCCAAGGGCTTCGAGAAAGCGTTCTCGTCGATCGCCGACTCCAACATCACGACCCTGATCGCCGGCATCGTGCTGTGGGCCTTCGGCACGGGACCGATCCGCGGCTTTGCGGTCGTTCTCTCGCTCGGCATCGTGACCTCGATGTTCACCTCGCTGCTCGGCAGTCGCGCGCTGCTGACGCTGATGTACGGCGGCGCGCGGCGCCCGGAAAAACTTTCGATCTGACGCGGCACCCGGAGTCTCGCC
>RGYP01000209.1 GCA_010031985.1 Gammaproteobacteria bacterium | reverse complement strand
AGGAAATTGCGGCCGTAACCCGACTTCACCTTGACGCGATCGCCGATGTTGCCGAGGTTCGCGACCTTGGTCAGCAGAATGACATCCATGATTCTTACTGCCTCCCTTTAGTGCTGGTCCGTGTACGGCAGCAACGCGAGATAACGCGCGCGGCGCACGGCCTGCGAGAGCTGACGCTGGTAGAACGAGCGCGTGCCGGTGATACGGCTAGGCACGATCTTGCCGGTCTCGGTGATGTAGCCCTTGAGCATGCCGAGATCCTTGTAATCGATTTGCTTGACGTCTTCCGCGGTGAAGCGGCAGAACTTCTTGCGACGGGTGAAGCGGCTCGCGCCGCCCGACTGCTTGCCATCTTTCATGGTCTGTTACTCCCCGAGCTGATCTTCGTCGCCGAGATCATCGCGGCGCATGCGACGCGGACGATCGACGCCACCACCCTCGCCCTCTTCCTCGGCGGCACGCGCCATCGGTGAGGGCTCGGTGACCGGGCCGTCCATCTTGATCACGAGGTGCCGCAGCACGGCGTCGCTGAACCGAAACGCGCCGGTGAGTTCGGCGAGCGTCTTTTGATCGGTCTCGACGTTCATCAGGATGTAGTGGGCCTTGTGGACCTTGGAGATCGGGAACGCGAGTTGCCGACGACCCCAGTCCTCGAGACGGTGGACCTGGCCGCCGCCCGCAGTGATCATGCCCTTGTAACGCTCGAGCATGGCCGGAACCTGCTCGCTCTGGTCGGGATGGACCAGAAACACGACTTCATAATGCCTCATGTTGTCTCCTTGTGAATGTGAAGCCCCCCGGCGAGGCGCTGCCGGTGGAGCAAGGAAGTCCCCCCTTTCGAGGGGCCGCGGACTATAGCGAAACCGCCCTCGGGCCGGCAACCCCGGCGCGTTGCCGGGCGGCCTCGTAGAGCAGCATCCCGGCGGCCACCGAGACGTTCAGGCTCTCGACGGCCCCCAACGAGGGCAGCCGTACCAGAAAATCGCAGTGCTGCCGGGTGTTGTGCCTGAGGCCCGAACCCTCGGCCCCCATCACGAGCACGATCGGACCCTTCAAATCGACCTCGTCGGCCCGTTGGGGGCCCGCGGCGTCGGCGCCGACCACCCACAGCCCGAGTTCCTTGAGATCACGCAGGCAACGCGCAAGGTTGGTCACCGTGACCACGGGGGTGGTCTCGGCCGCGCCCGCCGCCACCTTGCGCACGGTGGCATTGAGCTGCGCCGCGCGATCTTTGGGGATGACCACGGCAAGCGCCCCGCAGGCATCCGCCGTGCGCAGGCAGGCGCCGAGGTTGTGGGGGTCTTGCACCCCATCGAGCGCGAGGATCAGCGGTGCGCCACTCGTCGCCCCGAGTGCGGCGCCGAGCGCCGTGATCAGTGCATCTTCGCTCCAAGGCGCGAGCGGCTGCACCTCGGCGATCACGCCCTGATGCACGGCACCGCCCGTCAGTTTGTCGAGGCGCTGCACATCGACGCGCTCGACGGGAATCTGCGCGCGCATCGCCGCCGCGAGTACGGCGGCCGCCCGCTCGTCCTCGCGCCCGCGCAACAATTGAACTTTGAGCACACGCGAGGCATCGCGGGTGAGCAGTGCTTGCACGGCATGCAGGCCATGGATGATTTCGGTGCTGCTCAACGTCGTCCCCTGCGGCGCTCGTTTTTGTTGACGGGTTTTTCGGGTTGGGCGTGTGTGCCCGGCACCGGATCGTCGAGCTCGAGATCGACGAGACCCTCGACCGGATTGGCGTTGGTCACGATCACGCGCACGGCCGAGCCGATGCCGATTTTTTGTTTGCGTCGCTTGGCAAACCAAGCCTGGCCATTCGCTTCCATCGTGTATTCATCGTCGTCGAGCGCTTCGAGCCGCAGCAAGCCGTCGATGCCGATGCCGCGCAGCTGCACGAAACAGCCGTATTCGACTACCGTGGTGACGATGCCGTCGAAAGTCTGCCCGAGGCGCTCGCGCAGGTAACTGCATTTCAAGAAGCTGTCGACGTAGCGATCGGATTCGTCGGCCCGCTTCTCGAGTCGCGATAGATCCTGCCCGAGATTGCCGAGCTCGTTGGCGCCGTATCGCTGTCCCGTGGCATCGCCGCCATCGACCACGAGCTTGAGCGCACGATGCACGACGAGATCTGGGTAGCGTCGAATCGGTGAGGTGAAATGCGCGTATTCGGCGAGCGCCAGACCGAAGTGACCGATGTTGGTCGGCTGATACACGGCCTGCGGCATCGAGCGTACGATCAAAGATTCGATGAAGGGCATCTCGGCATCGCGCGGAATACGCTCGGTGATTTTACGCAGATCGCGCGGCTCGACCTGCTCGGGCAGCTCGGCCGCAATGCCGAGCGCAGCGAGTTGCACCAGCAACTGATCGAGCTTTTTTTCTTCGGGCACGCCGTGTACGCGATACAACCCGCCCGCCTTGGCCGCCTTCAGTTGGCGTGCGGCCGCGACGTTGGCAAGGATCATGCACTCCTCGATCAGCTTGTGCGCATCGTTGCGCGGATAGAGGCCGATCGAACGCACGCGCCCCTCGACGTCGAAATCGTAGACCGGCTCGGTGCTCTCGAAGTCGAGCGCCCCGCGTCGATGACGCGCCTTGAGCAGCACTCGATACAAATCGACGAGCGGCAACAACTTGGGCAGCAAGGCGCCCACGGTCTTGCGCGCGGTCGGTTTGCCTTCGAACAGCGCCTCGAAGGCGAGCGCATAGGTCAGACGCAGGTGGCTGCGCATCACCGCCGGATAAAAGCGGAACTCGAGCAGCGTGCCGGTTTTGCCGACCACCATGTCGGCCACGAAGCACAGTCGATCGACCTCGGGCTCCAGCGAACAAAGATGATTGGAGAGAGCCGTCGGCAGCATCGGCAGCACGCGGTTCGGAAAATAAACGGACGTCCCACGTTCACGCGCATCCGCATCCAGGCCGCTGCCCGAGCGCACGTAGTGACTGACGTCGGCGATCGCGACCACCAATCTGAAACCTTTGATGTGCGGTTCAGCGTAGACGGCATCATCGAAATCGCGGGCATCTTCGCCATCGATGGTGACGAGCGGCATCGCGCGCAGATCGACGCGGCCGCGGGCCTCGCGGGGATCGATGCGCTCGCCGTAAGCTTCCGCCTCGCGCAGCGCCGCCGCTCCGAACTCGACCGGCAGCGAGTAACGCGCAATCGCGGTCTCGGTGGCCATCTCGAGCGGTCGCTCGGGGTCGAGCTTGCGCAGCACCTCGGCCATGGCCGTCCGCTGTGCATCCGGATAACGCGTGATCCGCGCGATCACCCAATCGCCCGCCCGCGCGCCCGCCAATTTTTCGCCAGGCACGAGACAACGCAGGCTGAGTCGTCGATCCACCGAGTGCACGAAGAGCGTGCGTCCGGCCGCCTCGACGGTACCCAAGAACGCCGTCACTCCGCGCGCGAGGATTTTTTCCATTTCCCCCGAGAGTCGCCCGTCGCGACCGCGCTGCACGCGCACCCTGACGCGATCGCCCGAAGTGAGCCCGGTCATTTCGGGTGGCGGCAGAAAGACGCTGTCCTCCTGCCCCTCGACCTTCACGAAGCCAAAGCCCGAACGGTGCGCGGCGACCACGCCCTCCATGGTGCCGAGGGCCGTGCCCGAAGGCGCTCGGGAGCCCGGGCTCTTGTGGCCGTAGGCGCCGCGGGAACCGTATCGTTTGTGTCTGGAATTCTTCAATTGACAGTCCTTGGTGTGCTGCGTACCTTACCGCGCCCACCTTGCCCGGGTGGCGGAATTGGTAGACGCACTAGTTTCAGGTACTAGCGGGTAACACCGTGGAGGTTCGAGTCCTCTCCCGGGCACCATATCGTGGCCACGGAGAGCCCCGCGAGCGCGAGTGCCAGACCCGAAAAACCGAGCGTGATCGGCGCTTTGAAGCCGAATCGATCGACGAAGGGCGCGAGCAGCAGCGCGCCGGCGACACCGCCGAGGTTGAACCACATCGAGGCCAGCGGCGCGATCGACACGGCGAGACCCTTCGAGGTGACGAGCGTCGGTAACCAATTGAGGATCAGATAAAGCACCAGC
>RGYP01000208.1 GCA_010031985.1 Gammaproteobacteria bacterium | reverse complement strand
GAGCACGGCCGCTTCGGTGGCAGCGCGTTGCCAAACTACGACGCGTTCGGCGAGGTGCAGTAAAAACATCGCCGCCAACAGTGACGCAGCGATGCGCCAACGGCGGCTTCCGGCGGCGCTCGGCTTGCGTGCGACGAATTCGCCCTGCAACAAATCGACGGGTTTGGCGATCGCGAGCTGCGAGACCAACCACGGCAGGGGCGAGCTCGAGGCAGCGAGCCAACTGACACGCGAAAAGCCGGCACCAGCCCGTTCGACCGCCGCGCCATGTCGCGCACGATCGTCGGCCGTGGCATGAATCTGCAGACCCAAGTTCGCCGCCGGCGGGTCCGTCGGCAACAACGGCAGTGCGGCAGCGAGATCGTCGAGACGTGTAAGGAGGGCCTCGCCGCTCGGGCTGCGCAACAAAAGTTCGCCGGCGCGCATCCAACCGACGACGTCGCCCGGTTTCGCCGCGACGCAGGAATCTTCGAGATGCATCGCCGCGGGCTCCAAACCGCGACTGCGCAGGAGTTCGACCCAGGCGGCGAGGCGAGCACGCGACATCACGATGACGGGGACGTCGAGCCTGGCCTCGCTGGCCGCAGCAGCGGCGCCGGTCGCGACGCTGGGGCCGATCGCGACGCTGGGGCCGATCGCGAAGTGCTGCGACTCGAGATCACCCGCGAGCAATTCTTCGAGTGCGTAAGGCAGGCTCGCTCGCACTTTTGCCGCTGACATCTTCGGCAACCGTGCCCGGGTCTCGAGCGCTTCGGCCCCGGGGATCAGGGCGATGACGCGGACGCCCGGATGACGAGCGGCGAACTCCGCGAGCGTGCTCGTCGCCGCTTCGGCGACGACGCTGCCATCGGCGGCAACGACGAGCCCTTCGACGGGCGCGTCGGGAGCGAGTTCGGCGAGGCGAAGATATAGCGTCTGTGTCATCGACTGCGTCTGTTATGGCGTCGTGCGACGCAGCATCACTCTCAAGCGAGGTGGGCCGGGCGGCGCCGTTTCATAGCGCAGCAGACTGTACAAGGAGAATCTCGCGGTGCCAACGAGACTCGTCGTCTGCAACTGAAAATAGCGACTGCGCTCACCGAGGCCAACGGCTCGATCCATCCTGTCGAAGGTCTCCGGGGTGGCGAGTGCAGCCTTGAACGCGTCGCGCCGTGGAAAACAGTCGCGTTCGCGATTGCGGGCGAGCGCGTCCTCGGCACCGAGCCACTGGCGCTCATCGGCGAGCGCATCGAGCAGGGCGGGTGTCGCCGTACAAAGATTGATCGACGCATCGCGGGGTAACGCCGCGACGTGCGGCGCGAGGCGTGCAAAACGCTGGACATCGAACCCTGGCAGCAGCAGCAGCTCCGAGATCGAGGTCACGGGACGATTCGGTGGTCGGTAACCCGGCCGCAAAGACGTGTAGACGTCATCTTCGGCGCCACCGCTGATGGGCAAGTCGTCGGCGTCTATCCAGTCGGCGAATTTCGGCGCCCACGCGGTCTCGAGCTGCAGCACGCGCAGCAAGCGCTCGAAAATTTCGAGGGCGACGGGATCGATGCGTCCGTCTTTGTCGACGAGACTATTCAGATTGAAGCGCCCCTGCAGATCGATCAGCTGCCCCTGCAGCACTCCAGCGTCTTCGACTTCGATCGGTCCTAGCGGATTGGCCCAGCGTTGCCCCGGGTGGATGGGCGCATTGCCGGTATCGAGATCCTCGCCCAGGATACGCGCGGCGAGCGCCTCCGCGCCGCCCGCAAGAAGCAGGGCGCGCTCCTGCCCCGAGGCGCCCTCGCTGCGCCGCAGCACGAGTCCCGTATCAAAGAATATCGCCGCGGCGATGGCGGTGGCGATCGCGACGACGATCAGAGCGGTCATCAAGGCCACACCCCGAGATCGATTCATCCCGCCACCTCGACGATGCGGCGAACGACACCCTGAGCTTCGCTCTCGAGCGTGAATTCGATCGCCCGCGGACGAATGCGCGGCGTTCCCGCGGCGCCGGCCTCGGGCGCTTGGATGGGCGGCCAGATGTCGGTCCACTCGCCGCGTGTGTCGAGAAAACGAAATCTCAGCGTGCGCACGCCACGCATCAGCACCCGGCGGGCAGCCTGAGCCCCCTGCGCGCGATCGAGCGCCGGCCAGGCAAGGCGGACCAGCATACCGTTCTCGAGCACGTAGTCGATCCGTTGCAAGCCGCTACGGGCATGCGCAGAGGCGCCCGCGCGACCGCTGCGCGTAAACGCCAGGGGCGAAGACGTGCCGGGTGCCGCGAGCAGCGCGGGCGCAACGCTACGACCGAGTTCGTCGCGAATGGGTCGTGGATCGAGTTGCGAGAGGTCGTTGCCGAGCACGCGCACCGCGCGTTGCAATTCGCCGAGACTACGTTGCGATTCCAAAATTTGGGCGCGGTTCGCCGCCACCTGCGCGAGTCCCGCGTACCCGATCGCGAACATGACGGCCGAGACGAACAGCGCCACGAGCAGCTCGAGCAAGGTGAATCCCCGAGTGCGTTTCACGGCGGCGCCCTGACCGCGGTATCCCACAGCGCATCGGCCTCACCGCTCACCACCAAATCCTCACCGCGTCCGCCGCGCAAGGTGACGAGCCCATCGCCGGCGCCCTCGGCACGAACCTCGACGATGATGGCGACGACGCCGTCGATGGCGGTGCGCTCGACGCGCTGCCGCCACTGAAAGTTGCGCCCGCCCATGCTGGCCTTGCCTTCGCTGCTGCCGAGGGTCGGGAACTCTTTGGCAAGACGCGTTTCGACGATGCGGTTGGCGGCAACCCACTCGGCGAGGCTGCGCTCTCGCAGTCGGTTCGTGCCGTCGGCCGAGGACACGAGCGCGGACATGACTGCGGCCACACCGAGCGCGACGATCACCAGCGCAACCAGCACCTCGATCAGCGTGAAGCCATGCGCATCACGTGAGGGCGTGTTCATTGACCTATCCTCGGCGCGGCGGCCGGCTCGCGGCCCTGCAGCTCGCGCAGCTGCAGTTCCCCCGCGTCGTCGGGACCCAGCCGCCAAACGCGGGGCGGCGATCCTACGACCGTACGCAGCTCGAAGGCGGTGAATTCGCCCGAGGCATCGACACCGAAGTCGGGTGCGGGCGCGAGATCACGCTCCGGCTCCCGGCGCAGCAGTACGCGTCGGCCCTCGACGTCGAGTTCGAGCTCGAGCGGAGTCGACCAACGCGCGACGCCCAATACCCGATCGGCGATCGGCAACCACCGGCCGGTGCCTGCGTCGAAAGCCATGAACTCGTAGCCGTCGGCGAGCAGACGCACGCCATAGTCGCGATTTTCGAGTTCGGCGCGATCGCGGGCGTCTAGCAGCAGCGACTGCAAACGTTCCAGATCGCGCGAGGAGCCGCTTTGCCCACCGATGAGACCGAGCGCGAGCAGTGCGCCTCCCGTGACGAGCGCGATGATCGTCACCACCACGAGGATTTCTATGAGGGTGAAACCCCGCGTCTTCAATTGCCGAGAGACCAGTTGCCGATGTTGTCCTCGTCGGTCTCGGGGCTGCCCTCCAGGCCATCGGGGCCGAGCGAGTAGAGATCGAACCCGGGCCCGCGCGTCCCCGGTTGTCGATAACGGTAGTCGCTGCCCCACGGGTCGCGCGAGAGGCGAGCCATGTAACCGCCGCTGCGCCAGTTGCGCAGCGCCGGGTCCTCGGGTTTTTGCACCAGCGCCGCGAGGCCCTGCGCCGTCGTCGGCAGGCGGGCGGTATCGAGTCGATACATCGCGAGCGCGGTTTCGATGGCTTGGAGATCGGCGCGCACCTTGGTGATGCGTGCCTCGTCCACGCGATCCATCACGCGCGGCACGATGAAGGCCGCGAGCAGCCCGATGATCACGACCACGACCATGATTTCGATCAGGGTGAATCCCCGCGACTTTTTGCGCACGCTGCATCCTCCGGCTATCGCAAACGATCATAACAAAGCGACATGACGGGCCCGGGTCGCTCGCCGGCGAAGGGGGGCGTCGCAGGCAACGTATAATGCCCGGCACTCAGGGGGAGCACTGATCGATGTCCACAGCCTTCGTCTTTCCGGGTCA
>RGYP01000207.1 GCA_010031985.1 Gammaproteobacteria bacterium | reverse complement strand
AGCGCTGACGCTCATCGAGCCACTGCTCGCGGTCATCGGTGAAGTCAGCGGCACTCGCGCCGCGACGCCCTTTCGCGACCCCATCGTCGGCGTTCGCGAAATGGTGCTGCTGCAGCCGCATTACCGGCAAGTTTTCTTTGAGCGTTTCGGCTACCAAAGCCCGCTCTACGGCCAGATCGACGCGACCAGCCTGCTGCAGACCAGTCAGCATACGCATTTCGGCCTGATGATCGCCGACGACGATCCGCAGGTGCTCGACTTCTACGACGGCGTCCTCGGGCTCAAGCGCATGCTCGATGAGCAAACGCCCTACGAAAACGCCACCGGCTCGCGTCGAATCTTCGGTCTCGAGCCCGGAGAGGGCTTCCACATGGTCGACTTCGACGATCCGTCCTCGGGCCACGCGCTCGCGGAGCGGCGCTCGGGCAAGCTCAAATGCGTACGGTTCTCGGCCGATGCAAAGATAGAACGCCGGCTCGATCGTTCACGCGCCGGCTGTCTCGGCTACAGTCTTTATTGTTGGCGGGTCGACGATCTCGAGGCCATGCATCGTCGCATCGCCGCATCGAAGGCGACCGGGCTCAGCGTAATGCAGGCTGACGAATTCGGTCGTCGCAGCTTCACGTTCTTTGCCCCCGACGGATATCAATGGATGCTGCTGCAGGCCTGATATGAAAATCACACCGCCCATCGCCGTGTTGACGATACTCTTTGCCGTGACCGAAGCCACGGCTGCGGAGACTCCCGTGCCCCACCACCACGCTCCCTCCATCACTGGCATCGCAGCCGGCGCCGCCGAAGTCACCATCCACTACCGTCTTTACGGCACGCCCGCTGCGGAAAAGCCGCTGCTTGTCCTGGTGCATGGCTGGTCCTGCGACTCGAGTTACTGGCGCGAGCAAATTGCCGCGCTGACACCGGATCACATCGTGCTGACACTCGATCTCGCAGGTCACGGAGCATCTGGTGATGGACGCGACGACTACTCGATGCGTAGCTTCGGTGAGGACGTCAAACGCGTCGTCGAATCTCTGCCAACCACTGCACCGGTCATCCTCATCGGCCACTCGATGGGTGGCCCAGTGTCGATCGAAGCCGCGCGGCTGATGGGGTCACGCGTTCGTGCCGTGATCGGAGCCGACACCTTTGCCTCGATCGGCGCACCACCCGCGCCCGCGGCGGAAACGGCCGCGCGCTTCGCTTTCTTCGAAAAAGATTTCGCGGGTACGACCCGCATGTTCGTCGAGCGAAGTTTTTTCCGAGCCGACGCCAAGCCAGAGCCCAAACGTTGGATCATCGAAGACATGGCCGCCGGCAACCCGCGGGTCGGCATCGCCGCCGTGCGTGGCCTCAACGCCTGGGACGGTGCCACGGCGCTGCGTGAGCTAGGCGTTCCGGTGATCGCCATCAACAGCGATCTCACGGTCACCGACGAGGATCGCCTCCGCGCGATCAACCCGAAATTCAGATTGCACGTGGTCGGCGGCACCGGCCACTTTTTGATGATGGAAGAGCCGGCCGCGTTCAATGCCGCGCTGCGCGAGGAGCTCGCTCGGCTGCGTTGACACGCCACGTCCCGCGCTCGGCGCCGCGCTCAGCGCGGCGCGCTTTCGAGCACGATGTAACGAATCAGCGCGGCGCGATCGGCCGCGTTGGCGATTCCCGCAAAGGCCATGGTGTTGCCGGGCGCGAGCGCGCTCGGTTTTTCCAGCCAGCGATCGAGCGTCGCCTCGTCCCACACCAATTTGGATGCCTGAAGTGCAGGCGAATACGCGAAGTCCGCGGCGCTCCCCGCGCGACGACCGATGACTCCGCCGAGATTGGGCCCCACTTTTTCGACGGGGCTCGGCTGCAGGTCGTGACAGGCACGGCACTGGATGTACAGCATTCGCCCGCGCTTGAACTCGGCACTTTGATCGGCTGGCGCCGCCGGCTGCGCCGAGACGACACTCGCGGCCAGCGCGACGGCGAGCGCGGCCATCACTTTGCTACTCAAAGAAATATCGGCTGTCCTGCTCATCGTTCAACCCCCGAAACCCATCCCGGAAACTCGCAACCGGCCAAGCCAACCTGTCGTATTTTGCTCTCAAGTTTCGCGGCGGCGCACGCGGATCAGGCCTTCCTGTGCAGCGCTCGCCACGAGCCGGCCATCACGACTGTAGATGCTGCCGCGCGAAAAGCCGCGCCCCCCGGAGGCGCTGGTGCTCTCCACGTCGTACAGCAACCACTGATCGGCCCTAAAAGGCCTGTGAAACCACAGCGCATGATCGATGCTCGCCATCACGAGATCGCCGATGGCGAAACTTCCCTGATGCGGACGAGTCGATGCCGCGAGCAAATTGAAGTCGGACATGTAAGCGAGCAGGCAACGATGCAGCCGATCATCGTCCGCGACCGCCTCGGGAATCCGAAACCACACGCGCTCGAGTGCCGGTCCGGAGCGCCGATGCAGATAATCGATGGGTTCGATCGGCCGCAACTCGATCGGCCGCTCGCGTATCAGCATGCGACGCAACAATTCGGGCAGCTGCGCGGCCACGTCGGGGGTCGGCCGACTCCAGTCCGGAAGCGTCTCGGGCGCGGGCACATCGGGCATGGTCGATTGGTGATCGAGACCCTGCTCGCTGCGCTGAAATGATGCTGCACAGGTGAAGATCTGCTCGCCGTTCTGCAACGCGATCACCCGTCGCGACGAGAACGAATGGCCATCGCGGCTGCGATCCACCTGATAGACGATGGGACGATTGAAATCGCCGCGGCGCAAGAAATAGGCGTGCAAAGAATGCACGTCGAGGCCATCGATCGTGTGGTACGCCGCCATCAGTGCCTGACCGAGCACTTGTCCACCATAGACCTGTGGACTGCCGATGTCGCGACTCTCGCCGCGAAACAGGTTGACCTCGAGTCGCTCGAGTTCGAACTGCCGCAGCAGATCGACCACGCGAACGTTCACGACGCCGTCACCCCCAGACGCTTCTGCATCACCGGGCTCGTGGTGGTGTATTGCAGGAACTGTTTTTTCTCGGGGTAAAGCCAGGACTGGATACCGAATGCCGCGAGCGCGGCTTCGTGGAAGCCCGACAGAATCAGCTTTTTCTTGCCGGGGTAGGTATTGATGTCACCCACGGCAAAGATACCCGGCACGTTGGTCTGGAATTTTTCGGTGTCGACCTTCAGCGCCTTGCGCTCGAGATCGAGCCCCCACTCGGCGACGGGGCCGAGCTTCGGATGCAGACCAAAGAATGCGAACACATGATCGGCCCGCAGATCGTGCATGACACCATCGCTCGCCTTGACGCGCACACCGGTCATGGCGTCGCCCTCGGTGAGCATGGCCTCGGCGAGCCCCTCGATGAAGCGCAGCTTGCCCTGCGCTTCGAGTTCGCGCATGCGCGCCACCGACGCCGGCGCTGCGCGAAACTCGTTCCGTCGATGCACCAGCGTGACCGAGGGCGCCGTCGAGGCAAACTCGATGACCCAATCGAGTGCCGAATCGCCACCACCAAAGATCACGAGATGCTTGTTACGGTACTCGTCCGCCCCTTTGACGCGGTAGTGCAGCGTTTTGCCCTCGAAGGCGTCACAGCCAGGTACACCGAGCCGACGCGGCTGGAACGACCCGACGCCCGCAGCGATGACGATGGCGCCCGCATCGAAGTGCGTTCCCGCAGCGGTCACCACATCGAAACGACGCTCGCGCGGACGCACCTCGAGCACCTCTTCGCCGAGATGGAACACCGGTTCGAACGGCTTGATCTGCTGCATCAGGCGATCGACCAGCTCCTGGGCACCGCAAACCGGCAGGGCTGGAATGTCGTAGATGGGCTTGTCGGGGTAGAGCTCGGTGCATTGACCACCCGGGGTCTTGAGCGAGTCGAGCACGTGGGCCCGCATGCCGAGCAAGCCGAGTTCGAAGACCTGGAACAGTCCGCACGGTCCCGCGCCGACGATGACGACTTCTGTCTGTATGGTCTCGGACACCTGCTCACCCCACCTGCAATATCGGAAAACCGTCGAAAAAGAGGTAAATTCTAACAGAGGCGATCTTCGT
>RGYP01000206.1 GCA_010031985.1 Gammaproteobacteria bacterium | reverse complement strand
GTGGTGATGCCACCGCGGGCCGCGGCCAGCAGCTTTTCCTTGAGACCGCCAATCGGCAGCACTTCGCCGCGCAACGTGATCTCGCCGGTCATCGCGACCTCGGAGCGGACCGGAATCTTGGTCAGCGCCGACACCAGCGCGGTGCACATGCCGATGCCCGCCGAGGGACCATCTTTCGGGGTCGCACCCTCGGGCACGTGCAGGTGGATGTCGAGCTTCTGGTAAAAGTCGGCCTCGAGCCCGAGATTCTGCGCACGGCTACGCACGACCGTCATCGCGGCCTGGATGGACTCCTGCATCACCTCGCCGAGTTGCCCGGTGTGTTGCAGCTTGCCCTTGCCCTGCACGGTCGCCGCTTCGATGGTCAAAAGTTCGCCGCCCACTTCGGTCCAGGCGAGACCCGTGACCTGACCGATGCGATTTTCTTCTTCGGCTTTGCCGAAGCGGAAGCGCTGCACACCCAAAAATTTCTCGAGTGACTTTGCGGTGACGGTGACGGACTTTGTCTTGCCCTTGTTGGTGAGCAGCTCGCGTACCGCCTTGCGGCAGATCTTGGCGATCTCGCGCTCGAGACTGCGCACGCCAGCTTCACGGGTGTAATAGCGGATGATGTCGAGCAGCACCTTCTCGTCGACTTTCAACTCGCCATCCTTGAGGCCGTTGTTCTTCATCTGCTTCGGCAGCAGATATTTCTTTGCGATGTTCATCTTCTCGTCTTCGGTGTAACCCGGCAGACGGATGACTTCCATGCGATCGAGAAGCGGTGCAGGAATGTTGAGGCTGTTGGCCGTGCAGACGAACATCACCTGCGAAAGATCGAGATCGACCTCGAGGTAGTGGTCGTTGAAAGCGTTGTTCTGCTCGGGATCAAGCACCTCGAGCAGCGCCGAGGACGGATCACCCCGAAAATCCATCGACATCTTGTCGATTTCATCGAGCAGGAAGAGCGGGTTGGTGACCGCCGTCTTCGAGAGATTCTGCACGATCTTGCCGGGCATCGAGCCGATGTAGGTACGGCGATGGCCGCGGATCTCGGCCTCGTCGCGCACGCCGCCCAAGCTCATGCGCACGAACTTGCGATTCGTTGCGCGCGCAATGCTCTGCCCGAGCGAGGTCTTGCCGACGCCCGGTGGACCGACGAGACACAGGATGGGCCCCTTGATCTTGTCGACACGTTGCTGCACGGCGAGATACTCGAGGATTCTCTCCTTGACCTTGTCGAGCCCATAGTGGTCTTCGTCGAGCACCTCTTCAGCCCGCAACAAATCTTTGAGCACCTTGGTGCGCTTCTTCCAGGGCACCTTCACGAGCCAGTCGATGTAGTTGCGCACCACCGTGGCTTCGGCGGACATCGGCGACATCATCTTGAGCTTGTTGAGCTCGGCGGTCGCCTTGTCTTTCGCTTCTTTCGGCATGCCGGCTGCGGCAATCTTTTGCTCGAGTTCCTGCGCCTCGTTGACGCCATCTTCCATCTCGCCGAGTTCTTTCTGAATGGCCTTCATCTGCTCATTCAGGTAGTACTCGCGTTGCGATTTCTCCATCTGCGCCTTGACGCGACCACGGATGCGCTTTTCGATCTGCAGCACGTCCATCTCGCCTTCGATGGCGACGAGGATGTGCTCGAGCCGCTGGCGCACGTCGAGAATCTCGAGCACCTTCTGTTTGTCCGAGAGCTTGAGCGCCATGTGCGCCGCGACCGTATCGGCAAGACGACCGGCATCTTCGATCCCCGCGAGCGCGGTCAACACCTCGGGCGGCACTTTTTTGTTGAGCTTCACGTACTGCTCGAACTGCGAGACCACCGAGCGCGTCAGCACCTCGAGTTCTTTTTCTTCGTATTTGTCGACCTCGACGGCGAGCGACACTTGGGCCGTGTAGAACGGTCCGCCCAACAGTTTTTCGACCGCGCCCCGATCAACCCCTTCGACGAGCACCTTGACCGTGCCATCCGGGAGCTTGAGCAACTGCAGGATCGTCGCGATGGTGCCGATGCGATAGAGATCGTCCTGCTTCGGATCGTCGACCTCGGCCTGGCGCTGCGCGACCAGCATGATGCGCTTGTCGCCCTTCATCGCCGACTCGAGTGCGAGAATCGATTTCTCGCGGCCGACGAAGAGCGGAATGACCATGTGCGGGTAGACGACCACGTCCCGCAGCGGCAGGACCGGGATGTTCTCGATGACGGCTTGGGGAGCGGTGGCTTCGGACATGGGAGGCAGCCCTCAAGGGCGGTGACAGGACGACGTGTCCCTAGTCTACGTTTTATGGGGACGAAAGGCGTGTTATGCAAGTCACCAGAGACAAGGATTCCCAAACGCTGAAAACACCGGGTCTCGGGTGACCAGCGGCAACGCCTCGAGCGCGCTCTGCGCCGCAAGCATGCGATCGAAAGGATCGACGCGCGAAACGAGTCGGATCGGCTAGATAGCCCCGCCCGACACTTTACGAGCCGGCGGCTCCTCGCCCGAAGCCTCGGGCGTCTTGAAGACGATGTAGGGCTTCGAGTGACCCTCGGCGACCGCCTCGTCGACCACCACTTTCTGCACGTTTCGCAGGGACGGCAGGTCGTACATGGTGTCGAGCAGGATGCCTTCCATGATGGTGCGCAGGCCGCGGGCGCCGGTCTTGCGTTGCATGGCCTTGCGGGCGACCGCACGCAAGCCCTCTTCGCGATACTCGAGGTCGACGCCTTCCATGTCGAACAGGCGCTTGTACTGCTTGGTGAGCGCGTTTTTCGGGTCCTGCAGGATCGACATCAGGGCCTCTTCGTCGAGCTCTTCGAGGGTCGCGACCACCGGCAGGCGGCCGACGAACTCGGGGATGAGACCGAACTTGATGAGGTCCTCGGGCTCGACGTCGTGGAAGATGTCGGTGCCGTGCGGCCGCAGGTTCTGCTGTCGGACCTCGGAGGTGAAGCCCATGCCGCCCTTCTGGGTGCGGTTCTGGATGACCTTCTCGAGACCCGCAAACGCGCCGCCCACGATGAAGAGGATGTTGGAGGTATCGACCTGCAGAAACTCTTGCTGCGGGTGCTTGCGCCCGCCCTGGGGGGGCACCGAGGCGACTGTCCCCTCGATCAGCTTGAGCAGCGCTTGCTGCACGCCCTCGCCAGAGACGTCACGAGTGATCGACGGGTTGTCGGACTTGCGCGAAATCTTGTCGATCTCGTCGATATAGACGATGCCGGTTTGTGCTTTTTCGACGTCGTAGTCGCACTTCTGCAGCAGCTTCTGGATGATGTTTTCGACGTCTTCGCCAACGTAACCCGCTTCGGTCAGCGTGGTGGCATCGGCGATGGTGAAGGGCACGTTGAGAAGGCGCGCCAGCGTCTCGGCGAGCAGGGTCTTGCCCGAGCCGGTGGGCCCGATGAGCAGAATATTGCTCTTGGCGAGCTCGACTTCATCCTTCGCCTTGGCGCCCCCTTGAGCGCGGGTC
Organism: Gammaproteobacteria bacterium; assembly: GCA_010031985.1. Taxonomy (GTDB): domain Bacteria; phylum Pseudomonadota; class Gammaproteobacteria; order Steroidobacterales; family Steroidobacteraceae; genus UBA964. The sequence continues at coordinate 636 of RGYP01000206.1, read as the reverse complement.
TGCAGCCGCTTGTAGTGGTTGTAGACCGCGACCGCCAGAACCTTTTTGGCGCGTTCTTGGCCGATGACGTAGTCGTCCAGAACTTTCTTGATTTCGACCGGCTTCGGCAGCTTGTCGCGGGCCCGTTCGGCGCGGTTCTCGAGCTCTTCGCGGATGATGTCGTTGCAGAGCTCGACGCACTCGTCGCAGACGAACACGGAGGGCCCGGCGATGAGCTTGCGGACCTCGTGCTGACTCTTGCCGCAAAAGGAGCAATACAGAAGCTTGCCGTCGTCGCTACGGCCGCGATCGTCACTCATGCGGCCGTTATAGCCGTTTTGCCAGCGATTTGTCCACGAGACCGTACTCGATCGCGGCCTCCACGCCCATGAAATTGTCGCGTTCGGTATCGGTCTGGATTTTGTCGATCGGCTGACCGGTGTGATCGGAGAGAATTTTGTTCAAGCGCTCGCGGGTCAGCAGCATTTCGCGAGCCTGGATGCTGATGTCGGTCGCCTGGCCCTTAAAGCCGCCCCAAGGCTGGTGAATCATGGCGCGCGAGTTGGGCAGCATGTAGCGCTTGCCCTTGGTGCCGCCGGCGAGCAGCACCGCACCCATCGAGGCCGCCATGCCGATGCAAATGGTGCTGACCTCGGG
>RGYP01000205.1 GCA_010031985.1 Gammaproteobacteria bacterium | reverse complement strand
TGCGGCCCGCCGGTGCTGCAAGGGCGAATCAAAGTGCATCGGGGCGAGCCGGAGGCGACGCTCGTCGCCCGCATCCACCGCGCCGAGCACGTGATCTACCCGACGGTGCTCAGCTGGCTTGCCGAGGGACGATTGCAATGCGTCGGCGGCGTACCGATGCTCGATGGGCAACAACTCGAGGCACCGATCGTGCAGGACTTCGAATGGTGAAGCGTCTCGGCATTCCGCTCACGGCACTTTTTGCGGTTCTTTTTTCGGCACTTTTGCGCGCGGCAGCGCCGGCCACACAGCCGAGCGCTGCGGCCGCGTTGACGCCATTCGCAGTGACTTACGAGGTCGTGTTCCGCGGCATGAACGCGGGCAGCAGCAGCCTCGAACTCACGAGCGAAAACAACGGTCAGTGGCGCTACGTCTCGCGCAACAACGCACGCGGCATTTTTCGTCTGGCACTGCCGGGCGAGATCCGCCAGACCAGTATCTTCACGATCGACGACGGCGGCATCAAGCCGCTGCGCTACCTCGCCGACGATGGCACCAAATCGACTGCCAAAGACATCCAACTCGATTTCGACTGGGCGGGCGGCAAAATCCGCGGCGTTGCCGAGGAGCGGCGCGTGGAACTCGCTCTGCCCGAGGGCTTGCAAGATGGCATGTCGGTACAGATCGCCCTGATGCACGCCCTGCTGCGCGGCGAGTCACCGCGCGGCTTCTCGCTGATCGACAAAGACGCGATCAAAGAATATCTCTACGCCGCCGAACCCCCTGTCCGACTGCGCACGGTAGCGGGCGAGCTCGACACGGCCGTCTGGAGCAGTCGGCGTCCGAACTCCAACCGCATCACCCGCGTTTGGTACGCGCCCTCGCTCGGCTACTTGCCGGTGCAGGCCGAACGCCGCAAGGGCGACACCGTCGAGTGGTCGATGCGACTGAAGACCTGGCGGCGCTGAAACTAGCGGGCGCAGGCGCACCGCAGGTGCGCGGCGACTAGGCGCGCGGCAAATAGGTGCGCGGCACCTAGGTGCGCGGCAGCGTGACCCCGCGCTGACCCTGGTATTTGCCTCCCCGGTCCTTGTACGAGGTGGAGCACACCTCGTCGCTCTCGAAAAACAGCATCTGCGCCACGCCCTCATTGGCGTAGATCTTGGCAGGCAACGGCGTGGTATTCGAAAACTCGAGCGTGACGTGCCCTTCCCACTCGGGCTCGAGCGGTGTCACGTTGACGATGATGCCGCAGCGCGCGTAGGTGGACTTGCCGAGGCAGACCACCAGCACGTTGCGCGGAATGCGGAAATATTCCACCGTGCGCGCGAGCGCGAACGAGTTGGGCGGAATAATGCAAACGTCCGAGTCGAGATCGACGAAATTTTTCTCGTCGAACGCTTTCGGATCGACGATGGTCGAGTTGATGTTGGTGAATATTTTGAATTCACGAGCGCAACGTACGTCGTAGCCGTAGCTCGAGGTACCGTACGAAACGATGCGCTGACCCTCGACGGATCGCACTTGACCGGGCTCGAAGGGCTCGATCATGCCTTGCGCGGTGGCCATGCGACGGATCCAGTGGTCAGACTTGATGCTCATGTGTCCTCGACGATGATTTTGGGGAAGGCTGCACTGCGATCTTTGCCGCGTCGGGCGAGCTCACCCGCAGTGCGCCGAGCGAGTTCGAGATAGGCGAGCGAGCGCGGACTCTGCGGCGCCGCGACCACGGTCGGTTTGCCGCCATCGGCCTCCTCGCGAATACGCGCATCGAGCGGCAAGGCACCGAGTAACTGCACGCCGTACTGCGCGGCCATACGCTCTCCCCCGCCCGTACCGAACACGTGCTCGGCGTGACCGCACTGACTGCAAACGTGAACGCCCATGTTCTCGATGATGCCGAGCACCGGCACGTTCACCTTCTCGAACATTCGCAAGCCCTTGCGCGCATCAGCCAAAGAAATGTCCTGCGGAGTGGTGACGATGACGGCCCCCGAAACAGGTACCCGCTGCGACAAGGTGAGTTGGATGTCGCCCGTACCGGGTGGCATGTCGACCACGAGGTAGTCGAGGTCGCCCCAATCGGTTTCGGAGAGCAACTGGTTGAGCGCCGAGGTCACCATGGGTCCGCGCCACACCATCGGCTGCTCGACGTCGACCAAAAATCCGATCGACATGGCCACGATACCGTGGGCCTTGAGCGGCACCAAGCGCTTGCCATCTTTGGTGGAGGGGCGCTCGCCCTGCAGCCCGAGCATGATGGGCTGACTCGGTCCGTAGATGTCGGCGTCGAGCAAACCCACGCGCGCACCCTGCGCCGCCCAGGCGAGCGCGAGATTGACGGCGACGGTGCTCTTGCCGACGCCACCTTTGCCCGAAGCCACGGCAACGACGTTTTTGATACCCGGCAGGGGCGTGAGCCCCCGCTGCACCGCATGCGAGACGATGCGGGAATCGAGTTGCAGATCGAGCTCGGCGAACTCGATACCGGCGTCTCGCAAATGGGCGACGAGCAGCGGTGCGAGTTCCTCGCGAAAGCCGCCGACCGGTAGGCCGAGCTCGAGCGCGATCGAGAGGCGATCGCCGACCCGTGCAACGCTGCGCACGGCCTTGGCCTCGTGCAGGGTTTGCCGGAGATGGGGTTCGAAAAACCGGCCGAGTTCGGCCTCTAAGGTCACAGGATCAGGGGAAGCGGACATGACGCAATTCTAGCGTTGGCGAGGCGGCGCGGCGCGGCCCTGTGCGATAATTTACGCATGTCACGGAAGATCCTCGTCACCAGCGCCCTGCCCTACGCCAACGGCCCTTTGCACCTCGGTCACATCATCGAAGCCGTGCAAACCGACATCTGGGTGCGCTTTCAGCGCATGCGCGGCAACGACTGCCTGTACGTGTGCGCCGAAGATACGCACGGCACGCCGATCATGATCAAGGCGCAGTCCGAGGGCATCGCGCCCGAGCAACTGATCGCGCGTGTCGCCGAAGAACACCGGGCCGATTACCAGGGCTTCCTGATCGGCCACGATCAATTCCACTCCACGCATAGCGCCGAGAATCGCCATTTCACCGACCTGATGTTCAATCGGCTGAACGACGGTGGGCACATCAGCAAGCGCAGCGTTCGCCAAGCCTACGACGAGAAGGCAGGCATGTTCCTGCCCGACCGCTACGTCAAGGGCGGCTGCCCCACCTGCAAGGCGCCCGATCAATACGGCGACAGCTGCGAGGTCTGCGGCGCCACGTATTCGCCCGCCGATCTCATCGAGCCGCGCTCGACCGTGAGTGGCACCACGCCTGTCTGGCGCAAGTCGGACCATCTTTTCTTTGCTCTCGGTCGCTTCGACACCATGCTGCGTGAGTGGGTGCAAAGCGGTTCGCTGCAAGACGCCGTGCGCGCCAAACTCGACGAGTGGTTCTCGAGCGGGCTGCAGGATTGGGACATCTCACGCGATGCGCCCTACTTCGGCTTCGAGATCCCGGGACACCCGGGCAAATATTTTTACGTTTGGTTCGATGCGCCGATCGGCTATCTCGGCAGTCTGAAGGCGTTGTGCGAGCGTCGCGGGCTCGACATCGACAGCTACCTCACACCCGACAGCAAAGCCGAGCTGCATCATTTCATCGGCAAGGACATCAGCTATTTTCACACCTTGTTCTGGCCCGCGGTGCTGCACGGCTCGGGCTATCGGCGACCGACTGCGGTACACGTGCACGGCTTTTTGACCATCAACGGTCAAAAGATGTCGAAGTCGCGCGGCACGTTCATCACGGCACGTCGCTATCTCGAACATCTGCCGTCCGAACCGCTCCGCTATTACTTTGCCGCCAAGCTCGGCGCCGGAGTCGACGACATCGACCTGTCCCTCGAGGATTTCACGGCGCGTGTCAACTCCGATCTCGTCGGTAAGCTCGTCAACATCGCGAGTCGCTGCGCACCATTCGTCGCCCGCGGCGGCGGCCGTCTCGCCGCCACCCTAGCCGACCCCGCTCTCTATCGCGAATTCGCCGCGGCGGCGCCGCGCATCGCAGATCTCTACGAGTCGCTCGATTACGCGCAGGCGATGCGCGAGATCATGCTGCTCGCCGATCGCGCCAACCAGT
>RGYP01000204.1 GCA_010031985.1 Gammaproteobacteria bacterium | reverse complement strand
GCATAGAGCGCACTCGGCGTGCCGTTCTATTTCTACTGGTCGCGCAAGCTCGTTGCCGCCGAGGGTAGCGCGCCACGGTAGGGCGCCGCCAAGTCGAGCGACGGCCTTCAGTCGCGAAAATTGTTGAAGGACAGCGGCCGGTCGAATTTTTCTTGGCGCAGCAGGGCGATGGCCGATTGCAGATCGTCACGTTGCTTGCCGGTCACGCGCACTTTGTCGCCATGGATGCCGGCCTGAACCTTTAGCTTGGCGTCTTTGAGCAGCTTGACGATCTTTTTGCCGCAATCCTGATCGATGCCGTGGCGCAGCACGACGTCTTGCCTGGCTTCGGCGAGGTTCTTCTGCGCGTCCTTGATCTCGAGACAGGCGATGTCGATGCCGCGTTTGGCGATCTTTACCTTGAGGATCTCCAGCATCTGCTTCAGCTGAAATTCGACTTCGGCTCGTAAATGCACCGTGAACTCTTTTTCTTTGAGTTCGAACTTGCAGCCGGTGTCTTTGAAGTCGAAGCGCTGCGACAACTCGCGATTCGCCTGATCGACCGCGTTGGTCAGCTCGTGGGCGTCGATTTCGGAGACGGCATCGAAAGAGGGCATATTCTCTTCCTCGAAAGGGTCAGATCTTCAAATCTTCGGCAAGGGCAGCGGCGGCGGTGGCGTTTCGGCGAGCAAAGAATTCACCGTATTCGTGAAGTCGGCAACCAACTTGTCATAGTGTGCACCGGTCGCCGGCCCCGAAAATCCGGTGTGTATCTTGCGAACCTTGCCGTGTCGATCGACGAAAATAGTGGTTGGAAAAGCGAACACGCCATTGAGCTGTGGCAACTTCGAGGCGGCATCTTCCTTGTCCGAGGTGCCGGCGATCAAGGTCGTGTATTCGATCGCGTAGCGCTGGCGAAAACGCGCAAAACACGTGGCCGCCATCGAACTTCGACAGTTGCAATTCACCATTGCGCAACTCACCGTCGAGGTAGCGATGATCACCGGTCGGTGTCATCACCGTGCCGAACACCCGCGATCCTTGCTGCGTGAATTCACCGACCGCGGGGGATGTCTTGTCGGCAGGACCAAACGTGAACGCCCAACGACCGGCCATGGGCTCATTGCCCGTGGGCGCCGCCTGCTCGAAAAATCGCCAGGCCTGCCCATGCGTCGCCACCAGCGGAATTTTTTGCAGTTTGCCACCCGCTTTCACCATGGTGAGCGTGCCCGTGATCACGCCTTCGTCGATCCGGCCATCGATACGGTTCTCGAAGCCGGGCATCAGCATCGCCACGGTGTTGTCCTTGACCGTGATTTCCGTCACCTCGACCCGATTGTCACCGTTCACGAGCGTGACGACGGGCTTGCCGTCGCGTGCCGACACCGACATGCCGAAGGGCAATTCGCCGCCCGGCAGTTGCAGCACGGCGCGCCACGGACCAACCCGCAGCCCGTCGACTTGCGGGGTGGAGTCTTGCGAGCAGGCATTGAGCATGATGAAGAGCACCATTAGCAGTGCGGCCCGCAGCAGCGGAAAACGCCTGTTTTCGGTTTGTACGCGAGAGTTCATCGCTTGATTATAAGATACGCACATGGAAGGGCTGTCACCCGAGTTCTGGCCGCTGGTGTTCGTCGGCTTTGCGGCGCAACTCATCGATGGTGCGCTCGGTATGGCGTACGGCGTCTCGGCGAGCGCATTTCTGTCCAGCATGGGGCACCCGCCCGCGTTCGTGAGCGCGACCGTGCACGCGGCCGAGGTTTTCACGACCGGCGCCTCCGGCGCCTCGCATGCCTGGTTCAAGAATCTCGATCGCAAGATTTTTTTGAAGCTGGTGTTGCCGGGTATGGTGGGTGGTGCCGTGGGCGCGTGGTTGCTCGGCAATCTCGATGGCGATCGGCTCAAGCCTTTCGTTTGGGCCTATCTGCTGTTGACCGGAATCTTGTTGCTGCGACGCGCGTCGAGCAGCGGAGAACCGCAGCTCGCGCGTGCACCGAGCCATGCGCTCGGTGGCATCGCCGGTTTTCTCGATGCCGTCGGCGGTGGCGGCTGGGGTACGGTGACCACGCCGACGCTGATCGCGCGCGGGGTACCGCCGCGCTACGCGATCGGCACCACGAACGCTGCCGAGTTCTTCGTCACCCTGACCATCTCCATCACGTTTTTCTTCACCTTCGACTGGCAGCGCTACGACTTGGTGATCGCTTTGTTGGGGGGTGGCGTGATCGCCGCACCCTTGGGTGCTTGGGTTGCCAAGCACGTACCGCCGCGAGTGGCGATGTTGGCCATCGGCCTCTTGGTCAGCGGGCTGGCCATCAATGGTCTCGTCGTCGCTTTCCGCTGAGCCGTTTTCCGCTGAATGTGCAGTCAGAGCGCCTCGAGCTCGGGCGTTCTTGACGGTGGCTGGACGGCTGGAGATACTCGTCGCGCCTATGAAGCCACGTTCCCAAAGCCGCATCCACGCCAGCCGCATCGGCCTGCGCTGCGTTGGTCTGCGCCGCGTCGGGTGGTGGCGCCCCTCCTGACGGAGTGGGCGCGGGCGCCGCTGTTCGAACAGAAAAGCAGAGGATCAACTACCCGACCCATCTCCGGATCACCATCCGGGATGGGTTTTTGCGTTTATGAAGCCACCTTTCGACATATCCGGTGACCTCGATACACCGGTCTCCGCCTTCCTGAAGCTGCAGGCCTTCAGGCCTACCTTTTTGCTCGAGAGCGTCGAGGGCGGCGAACGGGTAGGCCGATATTCCTTCATCGGTTTTGGCGATGCCGCTTTCGAGCTGCGACTCGATGCGCAGGGCCAGTGGTTCGGCAAGGATCGGCTCGAGGTTCCCGCCGATCAGGCGGCGCTGCTTGCGATGCTGAGGCAGGCCCTCGAGCGCGCACCGCGACCGACGGCACCCGGCGCCGGACCCGGCTTTCCGCTCGCTGGCGGGCTCGTCGGCTATTCGTCCTACGACGTCGTGCGCTGGTTCGAGCGCTTGCCATCGCGACTCGCCACGCCGTCGCCGGTGCCCGACATGCACTACGTGGCGCCGTCTTCGTTGTTGGTGTTCGATCACCTGACTCGCGGCATCGCGCTGCTGCACTCGGGCAGCGAAGCCGAACGTCAATCCCTGCGTCGCGAAGTGATCGCTGCGCTGCGCGGCGCCGTCCCGCCGTCGCGCACCGGCGCCGGATTTTCGCCGGCCACCGCATCGATGTCCCAAGCCGAATTTTTGCAAGGCGTGGCTCGAACCAAAGAATACATTGCCGCCGGTGACGTCTATCAGCTCGTGCTATCGGTGCGTTTCGCGGGGCGACACTCGGTCGATCCGTTCGACGCCTACCGCGCGCTGCGACTCATCAATCCCTCGCCGTACATGTATTACCTCGCACTCGGTGACATGACGGTCGTCGGCTCCTCGCCCGAAGCACTCGTCAAGTTGTCGGCGGGAGTGGCCCAATTGCGACCGATCGCCGGCACGCGACCACGCGCTGCAGACGACGTCGAAGATCGACGCCGCGAACAGGAGCTGCTGGCCGACGTCAAAGAAAATGCCGAGCACGTGATGCTGGTCGATCTCGCACGCAACGATCTCGGGCGAGTTGCCCGCGCAGGTTCCGTGCACGTGCATCCCTATCGCTCCATCGAGCGCTACAGTCACGTCATGCACATCGTGAGCGGTGTGCGTGGAGAGCTGGCCGCCGGGCGCGATGCGTTCGATCTTTTTGCTGCGGCGTTTCCCGCTGGGACGCTGGTGGGTGCCCCGAAGGTTCGGGCGATGGAAATCATCGACGAACTTGAGCCCGTGCGGCGCGGCCTTTACGGCGGCACGGTCGGATATTTCGGCGCACAAGGCGAGATGGATCAGGCGATCACCATTCGCACGCTGGTATTCCGCGGTGACGAATATTCCTATCAGGCCGGGGCCGGCATCGTCGCCGATAGCGTTCCGCAGAGCGAATACGAAGAGGTGCTCGCAAAGAGCGGTTCGGCGGCACGCGCCCTGCAGATGGCGGGGGAGGTCGCATGAGCGGCGCTCACGCAGAGCCAGTGCGGTTGCTGTTGATCGACAACTACGACTCGTTCACCTATAACCTCGTGCAAGCATTTTTGATC
>RGYP01000203.1 GCA_010031985.1 Gammaproteobacteria bacterium | reverse complement strand
CGATGCGCAACTGACGGTGTCCGAGCCCACGTGTCTGCGCTGGTCTGCGGACGGACGCTTCGTCGCTGCGGGCGAGCGTAACGGCCGATTGTCCATCTACGAATTGGTACGCATTGTCTAACGAGGTTCCCATGACGCGCATGTCGAAATCGCCAACCGGAGTTTTCTTTGGTGTGATCACTGCCCTGTGCCTCGCTGCAGGCGGCGCCATGGCCGAAGATTTGAATGCGCGGCTCGACGCCGCGATCGGCAGGCTCGAACCGCGCGTCATCGAATGGCGGCGCGATTTCCATCAAAACCCCGAGTTGTCCAATCGCGAATTCCGCACCTCCAAGATCGTCGCCGAGCACCTGAAAAAGCTCGGTCTCGAAGTGCAGACGGGCGTCGCCAAAACCGGCGTGGTCGGCGTGCTGCGCGGCGGCAAGCCCGGACCGACGATCGCACTGCGTGCCGACATGGATGGTCTGCCAGTCGTCGAACAGAACGATTTGCCGTTCCGCTCGCGCGTCACCAGCACTTATCGCAACGAAACCGTCGGTGTGATGCATGCCTGCGGTCACGATGTGCACACCTCGGTGCTGATGGGTATCGCCGAAGCGTTTGCCGGCCTCAAGACCGAGCTTCCAGGCACCGTCGTGTTTTTCTTCCAGCCTGCCGAAGAAGGAGCGCCGGCCGGCGAGGAGGGGGGTGCATCGTTGATGATCAAAGAAGGGGTGCTCGAAAAGTATCGTCCCGAGGCCGTTTTCGGTTTGCACGTGTTTGCCAACATGCCCTCCGGCATGGTGGGTTATCGCGGCGGTCCGCTGATGGCGGGTTCCGACTCGTATCGCATCGTCGTCAAAGGTCGACAGACTCATGGCGCACGCCCGTGGAGTGGTGTCGATCCGATCGTGGTTTCGGCACAAGTCGTCAACGCACTGCAGACCGTGGTGAGTCGCCAAGTGGACATCACGGCGAACCCGGCGATCGTGACCGTCGGCGCCATCAAAGGCGGTATCCGCCACAACATCATTCCGGACGACGTCGAGATGGTGGGCACCATCCGCACTTTCGATCCGCAGCAGCGCGAATCGATCGTCAAAAATATCGAGCGCATGGTCGTCAACATCGCCGAGGCGAGCGGAGCGAGCGCCACCTTCGAGCTCGACCCCGGCAGCAACCCCGTGGTGCGCAACGATACGGCGTTGACCGAGCGCGTGCTGCCGTCGCTGCGACGGGTGGCGGGAGCCGCGAACGTCAGACCGGTGCCGCTCGTGACCGGCGCCGAAGATTTCGCGTTCTTCGGACAAAAAGTGCCGAGCTTCTTCTATTTCGTGGGCGTTACGCCGCGCGATCAGAACATGCTGACTGCGGCGTCGAACCACTCACCACTCTTTTACGTGGACGAAGCCGCGATCCCGATGGCGAGCAGAACCTTCGCCAATCTTGCGCTCGACTACCTCGAGGGCGATTCAGGTCGGTGAGATACTCAGGCTAACGAAGCCTTGAGCGGCAATCGGCGAATTCTTTGGCCGGTCGCTGCAAAGATAGCTCCGCAGACGGCAGGCGCGATCGGTGGCGTGCCGGGTTCGCCGATGCCGCCGATCGGGCCATCGCTGTTCACGATGCGCACGTCGATCTGTGGCGCATCGGCGATGCGAAGCACGGGATAGCTGTCGAAGTTGCCCTGAACGGCCACACCCTCGCGGATCGTGATTTCGCTCTCGAGCACGGCGCACAGCCCGAAGTTGATGGCGCTCTCCATTTGTGCGACCACCTGATCCGGGTTCACGGCAATGCCGCAATCGACGGCACAACTGACGCGATGCACGCGTACGTCCTTGCCCGTCACGGAAACCTCGGCGACCTGCGCGACGATGCTGCCGAAGCTTTCTTGCATCGCGATGCCGCGATGCCGGCCTGCCGGCAGCGGTTGCCCCCAACCCGCGAGCTCCGCGGCCGCATCGAGTACGGCGCGATGACGAGGCTTGTCGGCGAGCATCGCTCTCCGGTATTCGTAAGGGTCGCGTTTGGCCAGCGTCGCCAATTCGTCGATCACGCCATTGGCGACGAAACCGTTGATCGAATGACCCACGGAACGCCACCAAAGAATGGGCACGGCCTCGGTGGTGTTGTGCACTTCGACGCGAAGATTCGGAATCGGATAGGCCATGTTCGCCGTACCCTCGACCGACGAGGGATCGAGACCTTCCTTGCTCACCGCCATCTTGCCGAGGGCGGTGTTGGCCAGTACCGGCTTGCCGACGATCACCTGATGAAAGGCCGAGGGCAGCCCGTCGGCGCCGATCGCCGCCCGGACTTTGCTGATGCTGTACGGCCGGTAATAACCCCGACGCATGTCGTCTTCGCGGGTCCAAACCACCTTCACCGGCTTGCCGACGCCTTTGGCCACGTGGGCCGCTTCGACGGCGAAATCGGAATCTGCGCTGGCGCGACGCCCGAAGCCGCCGCCCAGAAAGGTGGTGTGCACGCGAACGTTTTTCGGATCGATACCCAACGCAGCCGCGACGAATTGCGCATCCTGCGATTGGCTTTGGGTGCCAAGCCAAAGATCGCAAGCGCCATCTTTGACGTGAGCCGTGGCATTCATCGGCTCCAAGCAAGCATGCGCGAGATAAGGCAGCTCGTATTCCACCTCGATGCGTCGCGATCCGCTCGCCAGTGCTTTGGCGGCATCGCCGATGTTTTGACCGACGATACCGGGCGTGGCGGCCAGTGCCTGCCATTCGCTGCGCAGCGATTCGGTCGAGAGTTTTTTGCCTTCGGCATCGTCCCATTCGACGTTGAGCGCTTCGCGACCCTTGAGTGCGGCCCAGGTGTGACTCGCGATCACGGCCACGCCGCTCGGCACCTGTTTGACGTCGACGACGCCGGGAACGCGGCGGGCACGCGTGTCATCGAACGACTTGACCGTTGCACCGAACACCGGCGCGCGCGCCACGGTTGCAACCAGCATTCCGGGCAGATCGACGTCGATGCCGAATACGGCCTCACCCGTGATCTTGGCTCGGCTATCGAGCCGCTTTTGCGGCTTGCCGATGTAGCTGAAAGTTTTTGGATCTTTGAGAGGAACGATTTCTTTGGCTGGCAGCGGCAGCGCTGCTGCCGCCTCGGCGAGTTCGCCATAGCGCAGCTCCCGCCCCGCCGTATCGATGACCTTGCCGTCCTCGGTGCGTAGCGTCGACGCATCGACGCCCCAGCGTGCAGCGGCTGCCGTCACGAGCATGCTGCGCGCGGTCGCACCCGCATGGCGCAAGGATTCGTAGGTCGTGTTGGTGCTCATGCTGCCGCCCGTGAATTGGGCCGGCAGGAACGGATGATTGAACGCCGGGTCGACCGGCGCGATTTCCACCTTGAGACGCTGCGGATCGAAATCGAGCTCCTCGGCGAGGATCATCGGCAGCCCGGTGTAGACACCCTGGCCCATCTCGCTCTTGCCGATGATCACGGTGACCGTGTCATCGTCGGCGATACGCACGAACGCATGCGGCTTGAATTCTTTGGGCGCCACGGCTCCGCGGCCACCGACGAGGTAGGGTCGCAGCAGCGTACCGGCGGCAAGGCCACCGGCTACCACACCGGCACCAATCAAAAAATGGCGGCGACCGATCGCCGGAGTGCTGCCGTCGGCGCTCATGCTGCGCTACCGCCGCGCTTGATTTCGGCAGCGCGCTTCACGGCGGCGCGGATTCGCGGATAAGTTCCGCAACGACAGATGTTGCCGTTCATCGCGGCGTCGATGTCGGCGTCGGTCGGCGAGGGGTTCTGCTCGATCAGCGCGGCAGCCGCCATGACCTGGCCGGATTGGCAGTAACCACACTGCACGACGTCTAGCTCGATCCAGGCCTGTTGCACCGGATGGGTCGCCGCCTCGCCCGAGAGGCCCTCGACCGTACGGATCTCCGCGCTGCCCACTGCCGAAACGGGGGTGACGCAGGAGCGCATGGGTTGACCGTCGAGATGAACCGTGCAGGCGCCGCATTGCGCGATGCCGCAGCCGTATTTGGTCCCAGTGAGTTTGAGCAGGTCGCGCAGGGCCCACAGCAGAGGCATGTCGGGGTCGGCATCGATTTGGCGCTCGACGCCGTTGACTTTGAGGCTGATCACGGC
>RGYP01000202.1 GCA_010031985.1 Gammaproteobacteria bacterium | reverse complement strand
TTTTGCAGCAACTCGGCTTCATAGAACAGCAGATTGCCGAACTCGTCGCGAGTGGCGCAGTTCGCTTACCGAGCTAGGGGAGGATCGACATGCCGAAGATGTTCGACCAGTGGCGTATGCGTAGCCCGTACTACAACGACAGTCACCACGAGTGGAGCGACACGGTGCGTCGCTTCGTCGAGCGCGAGATTTCGCCGCACATCGATGCCTGGGAACGTGCCGGCATGTTGCCGCGCGAATTGCATCGCAAAGCGGCTGACGTCGGCATCCTCGGGCTGGGGTTTCCCGAGGAGTACGGAGGTACGACGGAGGGGATCGATCGCTTTCACGGACTCGTGACTGGTGTCGAACTTGCGGAGGTCGGCGCGGGTGGTCTGCTCGCGAGCCTCATGATTCACGGCGTCGCGCTGCCGCCCGTGATCGCAGCGGGCGCGCCTGCGATCAAAGAGCGTGTGGTGCCTGGCGTGCTCGCCGGCGAGAAAATCATTGCGCTCGGCGTGACCGAGCCCTCCGGCGGTTCCGATGTCGCTGCGCTGCGTACGCGCGCCGAGCTCAAAGGTGATCGCTACGTAGTCAACGGCTCAAAGATATACATCACCTCGGGGCTGCGTGCCGACTACTACGTTGTCGCCGTGCGGACCGGTGGCCCCGGCGCGCGCGGTATCAGTCTCTTGCTGCTCGAGAAGGGGATGAAGGGCTTCACGCAGACGCCACTCGAGAAGATGGGTTGGCACTGCTCCGATACGGCAACCCTCTATTTCGACAACGTCGAAGTGCCAGTCGAAAACCTGATTGGTGAAGAGGGCGGGGCGTTCCGCGGTTTGATGGCGAATTTCAACGGCGAGCGAGTCGGCATCGCAAGCTCCTCCAACGCCTACGCCATGGTTTGCCTCGAGGAGGCGCTGGCCTGGGCGCGCGAGCGTGAGACCTTCGGTACCAAGCTCAACCAGAATCAGGCAATCCGCCACAAGTTCTCCGAGATGTCGCGACAGATTTTTGCGACCCAGGCCTGGGTGGACCGCGCCTGTGACTCCGTGATGCGCGGTCGCGACGACGCCGGTGAGATCGCGCTGCTCAAGATTCAGGGAACGCGCACGCTCGAGCATTGCGCGCGTGAGTCGGCGCAAATTTTGGGTGGGGCGTCGTACATGCGCGGGTGCAAGATCGAGCGTATTTACCGCGAGGTCAGGCCGAACGTGATCGCTGGTGGGTCCGAAGAAATCATGTTCGATCTGGCAGCCAAGCAATTAGGTTATGTGTGAGGTGAGCTGAACCATGGACGCATTCATCTACGACCACGTGCGTACGCCGCGCGGCAAGGGCAAAAGTGACGGCAAGCTGCACGAGGTGACCGCAGTCAACTTGGCGAGCCAAACGCTCGCCACCTTGCGCGATCGTTCCTCGCTCGACACGCGCTGGGTCGAAGACGTGGTGTTGGGTTGCGTCGCGCCCGTGGGTGAGCAAGGCTCGAATATCGCGCGCATCGCCGTGATGATGGCCGGTTACGACGAGTCGGTTCCCGGCTTCCAGATCAATCGCTACTGCTCCTCAGGGCTCGAGGCCGTGAACATTGCGGCCGCCAAAGTGATGGCAGGACAGGGCATGGCGGCGATCGGCGGTGGCGTCGAGAGCATGTCGCGGGTGCCGATGGGGACCGGCGGTGGGGCTTGGGCGACTGACCCTGAAGTGGCCTTTCGCACCTATTTCGTGCCGCAAGGGGTGAGCGCAGATCTCATCGCGACCCTGCATGGTTATTCGCGCAACGACCTCGATGGCTATGCGGTCGCCAGTCAGCAACGCGCCGCCAAAGCTTGGTCCGAAGGTCGCTTTGCACGCTCGATCGCGCCAGTCAAAGATATCCTGGGGGTCACGCTGCTCGATCACGATGAAACCGTACGTGGCAACGTCACGCTCGAGTCATTGGCGTCGCTCAAGCCCTCGTTTGCCGACATGGGCGAGAAATACGGTTCGGACGGAGTCGCTTTGTTGCGTTACCCGCAGCTCGAGCGTATCGAGCATCGGCATCACGCCGGCAATTCAAGCGGCATCGTCGATGGCGCAGCGGCGGTGTTGGTCGGTAACGCGGCATTCGGCCGCAAGGCTGGGCTCAAGCCGCGGGCGCGGATTCGAGCCTTCGCTTCGATCGGCTCGGAACCGACCATCATGCTCACGGGGCCGACGCCCGCCACGCAGCGCGCGCTCAAGCTCGCCCGCATGAGCACGACCGACATCGACCTGTTCGAGCTCAACGAGGCTTTTGCTGCGGTGGTCTTGCGCTTCATGGAAGCGCTGTCGATCCCGCACGACAAGATCAACGTCAACGGTGGCGCGATCGCCATGGGTCATCCGCTCGGTGCCACCGGCGCGATGATTCTCGGCACGCTGCTCGATGAGATGGAGCGACGCAATCTCGGGACCGGCTTGGCGACCCTCTGCGTCGGTGCCGGCATGGGCACCGCCACCATCATCGAGCGCGTCTGAGCGCGGGCGCGTCAAAGGAGATTCGGCATGAACCAGGTCATTCGTTACGAGCTCGAAGGCGACGTCGCCCTTTGGGTGCTCGACAATCCACACAAGTCCACCAACACGATCGATCAAACTTTCCTCGACGATCTCGACTCCTGCATCACGCGTCTGCAGTCCGAAGAGGGCACGCGGGGTGCGGTCGTCACCTCGGCCAAGGCGCTGTTTTTGGCGGGCGCCGACCTCAATGATCTCGAACGCAACGACGAAGCGATGCGCAAGCTGCCACCCGCCGAAATGTTCGAAAAAGTGTTCTCGTTGTCACGCTTGCTGCGCAAGCTCGAGACCTGCGGCAAGCCCGTCGCTTGTGCGATCAACGGTACGGCGATGGGGGGTGGCCTCGAAATTGCGCTCGCCTGCCATCAAAGATTCATCGCCGACATCCCGGGTCTGCAGATCGGCCTGCCCGAGGTGCAAATCGGCCTGCTGCCCGCGGGCGGCGGCACGCAGCGACTCTCGCGCATGCTCGGCATTCAGGCGGCGATGCCTTACTTGCTCGAGGGTAAGGCGCTCGATCCGCAGGCGGCGTTGGCTGCGCGCGTCGTCGACGCCGTGGTGCCTCAGGGCGAGATCGTCGAGCGCGCCAAGCAGTGGATCCGCTCAAGTCCCGACTTCGTAAAGCCCTGGGACAAAAAAGATTTCCGCATGCCAGGTGGTGCGGGCCCGATGGATCCGCGCGTCGCGGGGCTGCTCGTGGTCTCGAACGCGTTGGTCCACGAGAAGACGGCGGACAATCTGCCGGCACCACAGGCAATTCTTTCCTGTCTTTATGAGGGGCCGCTGTTGCCGATGGATCTTGCGCTGCGGCTCGAGTGCAAGTACATGACGCGGCTGGTGATCGACGGCACTACGCGCAACATGGTGCGCACGCTGTTCATCAACAAATCGAAGTGCGAAAAACTTTATCGACGTCCGGCCGAGGTGCCGGTCACTCAGTTCGGCAAGATCGGCGTCATGGGCTCGGGGCTGATGGGCGCGGGTATCGCGCAGGTTGCCGCGCGGGCGGGTATCGAGGTCGTGCTGATGGATGTCGATCTTGCTGCGGCGGAGCGTGGCAAGGCGGGAATTGCCAAGCGCCTCAACGATTCGGTCACCAAAGGGCGACTGGCAGCCGACAAAGCCGAGCGCACGTTGGCGCTCATCACGCCGAGTAGCGACTACGCGGCGCTGCGTGGTGCGCAGCTCGTGGTCGAAGCGGTGTTCGAGGATCGCAACATCAAGTCGAAGGTCATCGGAGCAGTCGACCAGATTTTGGGTCCCAATGCGGTGCTGGCTTCCAATACCTCGACGTTGCCGATCTCCGGGCTTGCGAGCTACTCCAAGCGCGCCAAGAATTTCATTGGCCTGCATTTTTTCTCGCCGGTCGATCGCATGCCCTTGGTCGAGATCATCCGCGGCAAGAAAACCTCCGATGCGACGCTCGCACGGGCACTCGATTTCGTGCAGCGACTGCGCAAGACGCCGATCGTCGTCAATGATTCGCGCGGCTTCTTCACCAGTCGCTTTTTCGGTAGCTACGTGAACGAGGGCATCGCCATGGTCGGCGAGGGCGTGGCGCCGGCCTTGATCGAGAACACGGCGCGCATGC
>RGYP01000201.1 GCA_010031985.1 Gammaproteobacteria bacterium | reverse complement strand
CCAGCAACAAGGGGGTCGAGAGCGCAAGCAAAGTACCAAGCACGGTGGCGACGCCCTTGCCTCCCCGAAAGCCGTGGAACACGGGATACACGTGACCGCACACGGCTGCAAAACCGCAGGCCACGGCCAGCCACTCGGCGGGGTACTGCGCGGGTGAGAACGCCGTCGGCAGCCAGCGAACGGCGAACACGGCTTTCATGACATCGATCAGGATCACGCCGATCGCAAACGCCCAGCCCTGCGTACGCAACGCATTGGTGCCACCGGCGTTGCCACTACCCTGCGTACGGATGTCGACGCCCCGGAAACGCCCGATCAGCAGTGCGCCGTTGACGGAGCCCATCAGGTAGGCGGCAAGCACGCGAAGGACCAAATCGACCATCTCGAAATCTTAACGTAGCCCTTGCAAGGGTGCAGAATGGGCCGATGTCGAATGTCATCCCGACCCTGAGCTTGCGCGACGTCGAGTCCGCAGGCTTCGTGCGCGAGCTCGGCGCCGCCTATGCCAACCACGGTTTCGTGATCATCACCGACCACGGCATTGCGCAGTCGCTCATCGACCGCTTTCTCGGCATGTACAAGATCTTTTTCGCCTGGCCCGATGCCGAGAAACGTCGATACCACATCGCGGGTAGCGGCGGTGCGCGCGGCTACACGCCCTTCGGCATCGAGACCGCCAAGGGGAGCCGTCACTCCGATCTCAAGGAGTTCTGGCACGTCGGGCGCGAGCTGTCGCAGGGGCACCCCTATCGCCACTACATGGCCGACAACGTCTGGATCGACGGTATCGAAGGTTTCAAGGGCACCTGCACCGAGATGTTCGAGACCTTCGATCGCAGCGGCCGGCGGCTGCTGACGGCGATCGCGAGAGTACTCGATCTGCCTGCCGATTTCTTTGAGGACAAGGTTCAGCTCGGCAACAGCGTACTGCGGGTGATCCATTACCCGCCGATGCCACCCAACCCCACCGAGAGCATTCGGGCGGGTGCACACGAAGACATCAACGTCATTACCTTGTTGCTAGGCGCCGAAGAGCCGGGGCTGCAAGTTCTCACCCGTCAGGGCGAGTGGTTGTCGGTCAACCCGGTGCCGGGGTCCATGGTGGTCAACGTCGGTGACATGCTGCAGCGACTGACCAACGGCAGCCTGCGCTCAACCAGTCATCGCGTGATCAACCCGGTCAGCGACCGCGCGCAAAATGCGCGCTACTCGATGCCATTTTTTCTGCACTTCAACCCGGACTTTCCGATAGCGGCCTTGCCCTCTTGCGTCGGCCCCGGAAAACCCGAACCCTTGCCGCCGATCCTCGCCGAAGAATATCTGCAGGAGAGGCTGCGCGAGATCAAGCTCAAGTAATCAACAAGCTCAAATAATTCTCTAGATCATCAGCACGGGACGACCATCATGACACTCTACCTGCAGGCCCTGCTCGGTATCGCCGTCTTCATCGCCATCGTGTTGCCGATGTCGAGCAATCGTCGCAGCATCAATTGGAAACTCGTAGGCATCGCCCTCGCGCTGCAGTTCGTGATCTGCATCCTGCTGCTCAAAGCGCCCGTCATCAAAGAGGGCTTGCTCTTTCTCAACCAGGCGGTCGGTGCGCTCGGCGCCGCAACGCTCAAAGGATCCGCGTTCGTTTTCGGCTACGTGGGCGGCGGCGACACGCCTTTCACCATCACCAACCCCAACGCCGCGGTGACCTTCGCTTTTCAGGTGTTGCCACTCGTGATCGTGATGTCGGCGCTGTCTGCGCTGCTCTGGTACTGGCGCATCCTGCCGATCGTGATCCGCGGCATCAGCTGGATTTTCGAGCGCGCGCTCGGCACGCGCGGCCCCTCGGGTCTCGTCGCGACCGCCAACATTTTTCTCGGTCAGACCGAGGCGCCGCTGCTGGTGCGGCCGTATCTCGCACGCATGTCGCGCTACGAACTGCTGCTCGTGATGACGGCCGGCATGGCCACCATAGCAGGCTCGGTGATGGTGATTTACTCGGCGATGCTCGGCGCGCAGTTCGAGGGCGTGCTCGGCCATCTCATCACGAAGTCGATCATGTCGGTACCGGCATCCGTGCTCTTTGCGCACATGATTTTACCCGATGACAACGGCAGCTCGCAGGATCTGCAGGAGTCGCCGCGGATTTATCAAAGTGCCATGGACTCGATCACCCGCGGCACCAGTGATGGGCTCGCGCTGTTCCTCAACATCATTGCGATCCTCATCGTGCTGACCGCCTTCGTCGCGCTCGCCAACAGCATCGTCAGTTTCTTGCCGATGGTCGGCAGCGAGGCCCTCACGCTCGAGCGCATCGCCGGCTGGATTTTCGCGCCCATCGCCTGGCTCATGGGAATTCCGTGGTCCGAAGCGATGACCGCGGGCTCGCTGCTCGGCGTGAAAAGCGTACTCAATGAATTCATCGCCTTCATCCAGCTGACGAGCGTACCGCCAGAGGCGCTGTCCGATCGCTCGCGGCTCATCACGATCTACGGGCTCTGCGGTTTTGCGAACCTCGCGAGTATCGGCATTCAAATCAGCGGCATCGGCACCATGGCACCCGAGCGTCGGGACGATCTCGCCTCGCTCGCATGGCCAGCCTTCGTCGCCGCGACTTTGGGTTCGTGCATGACGGGCTGCATCGTCGGCATCGTGGCGGGTTGAGGTGCGCCGTCATGGCGAAACTTTATTTCTATTACTCGACCATGAACGCCGGCAAGTCGACGGCCTTGCTGCAGGCCTCGCATAACTATGGCGAGCGCGGCATGCGCACCCTCGTCTATACCGCCAAGCTCGACGATCGCGCAGGTGGCCGCGTGGCCTCGCGTATCGGTATCAGCGCCGACGCCCGCCACTTCACCGCCGGGCAAGATCTCTTTGCCGAGATCCGCGCCGATCTCGCCGTGGGTCCGGTCGCCTGCGTGCTCGTCGACGAGGCGCAGTTCCTCGGGAGCGATCAGGTGCGTCAGCTTGCGCGCGTCGTCGATGAGCTCAACGTGCCGGTGCTTTGTTACGGTTTGCGAACCGATTTTCTGGGTCGACTTTTCGAGGGCAGCGCACAACTGCTCGCCTGGGCCGACAATCTGGTCGAGATCAAAACGGTCTGTCACTGCGGGCGCAAAGCCACCATGGTGGTGCGGGTGCTCCCCGACGGGCGGGTTGAAACGGCCGGCGCCCAGGTCGAAATCGGCGGCAACGACCGGTACGTGTCCCTCTGCCGCCGGCACTTCACCACCGCCATCGAGACTGGCAAGGCCTGAGGCGCCTCGTCGTCACATTCTCCAAACATTGCTCTGGCAACCTGTGCGCCCTAGGGCTCACCCCGGCCCCAGGACTGTTGTTTTTTCACGACACAGACGATTTCCCGGATGCCTTTTCGGGGATCGCTAACGTAGAATTCGCCGTCCCGGATTCCGGGATATTGCGCCCGTTCCTGACGCACTTCTTGACGCACTTGGAGACTTCAAAAATGTCCACGCAGATTTTGGGCAATAACGCGCCCGTGTCCGAAGCGCGACGCTCGCGCGTTTCGCTTGCCGTACTGCTCGCCTGCCCGCTGCTCGTCGTGGCGACGAGTCATTCCGCATTTGCACAGTCGACGGGTACGACCGCAGCCGAAGAGCTGCAGGAAATCGTCGTCACCGGTCGCCGCATGGGCCAGATCGGCGCGGTCACCGAACAGAACGCCGCGAAATCGCGCGTCACCATCACCGGCGAGTTCTTGCAGAACTACATCCCGGGGCAGACCTTCCTCGAATCTTTGAACCAGGTTCCGGGCGTCAGCTTCACCAACAACGACCCGTACGGTAGCTCGGGCGGCAACCTGCGCTTGCGCGGCATCGACGGCTCACGCGTCTCGCTGACCTTCGACGGTATCCCGTTGAACGACACCGGCAACTACGCCATCTACACCAACCAGCAGATCGACCCCGAGTTGATCGAAGCGGTCGACGTCAACCTCGGCACGACCGACGTCGACAGCCCGACGGCCTCGGCGGTCGGCGGCACCATCAACAACCGTACGCGTCGTCCGAGCAAGGAGCGCGGCGGCATGGTTTCGGTGTCGGCTGGCGAATACAACTATCGTCGCTACTTCGGCATGCTCGAAACCGGTGAGATCGGTCCCTGGGGCACGCGCGC
>RGYP01000021.1 GCA_010031985.1 Gammaproteobacteria bacterium | reverse complement strand
GGCAGGCGTACGGGTTGACGAGACAACTGGCAAGCTGACGCGAGAAGGTGTGGTCGAGACAGGCCTGATTGCAGGCGATGCAAGTGTTGATGCTGCGCGCACGACCCTCGCTCGCCTTGCGCACGAAATCCGGATCGGCCAGCAGCGGTCGCGCCATCGAAATGAGATCGGCATCGCCCTCGGCGAGCACACGCTCGCCGACCTCCGGCGTATTGATCCGGTTGCTGGTACACAGCGGGATCGAAAGTTCACTCTTGAGCTTGCGCGTCACCCACGTAAAAGCGGCCCGCGGGACGGAAGTGGCGATGGTGGGGATACGCGCCTCGTGCCAACCGATCCCGGAGTTGATGATGCTCGCACCGGCGCTCTCGACCGCTTTGGCAAGCCGCACGACTTCGTCCCAAGATTGGCCTTCGGGGATGAGATCGATGATCGAAAGTCGATAAATGATGATGAAGTCGCGACCGACGGCCTCGCGAATGCGCGTAACGATCTCGACGGGCAGGCGCATCCGATTTTCGAAACTACCGCCCCACCTATCGGTACGACGGTTGGTTGCCGCTACCAAAAATTCGTTGATGAAGTAGCCCTCGGAGCCCATCACCTCGACGCCGTCGTAGCCCGCCTCTCGAGCCAGCCGCGCACAGCGAACGAAGGCGCGGATCTGTCGCTCGACACCACCTGCAGTCAATGCGCGGGGCGTGAATGGCGTGATCGGTGAGCGTATTCGTGACGGCGCGACCGAGAGCGGATGGTAGGCGTAGCGACCAGCATGCAGGATCTGCAGCGCGATCTTCCCGCCCTCGGCATGCACTGCACCCGTGATTCTTTGGTGTTGCACCGCAGCCTTGCGAGTTGCGAGTCGCGAGGCAAATGGACTCAACCAGCCTTCGATGTTGGGTGCATAGCCCCCGGTGACCATCAAGCCGACCCCACCGCGTGCCCGTGCAGCAAAGTATTCGGCAAGTCGTGGCAGATGCTCGGCGCGATCCTCGAGCCCGGTATGCATCGAGCCCATCACCACCCGATTGCGAAGCGTGGTGAAGCCGAGATCGAGCGGGGCGAGCAGATTTGGATAGACGCCCGCTTGATCGCGCGATTCGCTCACCGGTAATCCTTGCTAATTGCAGCTGGCTGCATGTTGGCCTCTTCGAACTTCGACACTATAAACCAACGATGCTCTGCCGCAGGCGAAAATGCCGGCCAAAAACCGCAACGCCCACCGACGCGTTACATCCGTCCTGTGTATCGAAGCGCACCGTCGGTCGGTGGGGTGCTCCTCTAAGCTGCCGGAATGTCAGATACGTCTACGCGGGGGGCACCCGGAATCCAGCGCCTTGCCTTGCCCGTAGCCTTGTGGCTGCTGGCGATCGGCGGCTGCAGCAGTGACAACGGAACCGACACGGGATCGATAGCTCAGGACAGCGGTTTCATCACCCTTGGCATCACCGATGCCCCCATCGACGATGCCGCAGAGGTCGTCGTGGTGGTGACGGGCGTCGAACTTCAGCGCGGTCCCGAGAGCACCATCACCATCAATTTCGACAGCCCGAAACGCATCGACCTGCTGCGCTATCGCGACGGCGTCAGTTTCAACCTGCTCGATAATCAAGCCGTACTGCCCGGCAACTACCAATGGCTGAGATTACGGATCACCGCCGAGCAAAATTTACAGAGCGGCTCTTACATCAAGCTTCGGGATGGACGCCAATTTCCACTTTATATTCCGAGCGGATCGGAATCGGGTCTGAAGCTCTCCAAACCGTTCGTGGTGGCCCAACGTGCGACGACTCGACTGATGATCGACTTCGACCTGCGTAAGTCCGTCGTCGCCCCGCCCGGCCAAAGTCCGAATTGGATCCTGAGACCCAGCCTGCGCCTGGTCGATCTGCTCGAAGTGGGGGCGCTCAAGGGTACGGTGGATGTTGCCGCACTCGCGCTCGCCCAACAGACCACCGCTGCGAACTGCAAGCCGGGCGTGTACGTCTACGAAGGCAGCGGCGTGACGCCGGATGACATGGACGGCGTGACCACCGACGGCGTCGACCCGCTGGTCTATCAGCCCCTCACCCCCGCAGCACCGGGGGCCCCGGTCAACTACTCGTTTCAGTTCCTCGCGGCCGGCGACTACACCGTCGCAGCCACTTGTCAGGCCGACGTGGATGCTGACCCGGCGCGGAGCGAATACGATCCGACGGCGGCCATACCACCGGGCGGTACACCCTCGATGAAATTCACGGTCAAAGGTGCGCGGATCGTCAAAGACTCGACCACGACTGTCGATTTTCTTTGATCCACGCGACGCTCGAACCTAGAGAGCCTTCTCCAGCGCAGCGCGGAACTCATCAAGGCTCTTCTTGCCCTGAATGCGTGCGACCGCCTTGCCACGCCTATCGATGATGTAGGTCGTCGGCACGACCTCGTTCCATGCCGGGTCGATCACACTCGCCAACTCGTCCATCTCGGGGCCGATGCGGGCGTAAGTCATGAAGGTCGGAAAATACTTGCGTCGAAATTGTTCGACCTGCGCGGCTTGAGGAGACGGATCGTCGACCGCCACGCCGATCAGCTTGACGCCCCGCGATCCGAATTCGGACTCGAGCTTGAGCAGATCGGGCACTTCACGCAGACACGGCACGCACCACGTCGCCCAGAAGTTCACTATCAACACCTTGCCTTGCTGCTTTTGCAAAACTGCACGAAATTCACCGGCGGACAAGGGTTGCGCTGCCGGTACATCGGGCGCTGCGCTCGCGGACCACGACAGCGCCCAGAGCAGGCCTGCTGCGACTACAGAGAATCTTGCGGAAAAGCGGGTCATGAGTTTCCTCTTGGAGCGGTCTCTCGACGAGCTCAAACATTGAGCCTGACCTGCGGGATACTATCGGCTACCCCATGGCCACGGCACGCAATTCCCATCTCTTTCTCCACCTCTCGAACCGGCTCGAGAGCCTGGCGGAGCAGCTCACCGAGGACCTCGGGGCCACGACCGTCGACCCGATGACACCGCATTCGGTAGTGGTCTCGAGTGCCGACACGGCTCGGTGGCTCTCGATGCAAATCGCCAGCCGTAGCGGGCTCGCCATGGGACTCAAGTTCCCCTTCCTGCGCGGTATGGTCGATGAACTCGCAACGGCAATGCTCGGCGGTCAGCGACGCTGCTCGCCCCGCTTTGGGCGCGACGCACTGACGTGGTGGCTCTACGACCGTCTACCCGAATTCATGGGCGACGAAAATTTCGAGCTCGTCGCGGCTTATCTGCAGGGTGGGACCGCGCAACGACGATTCGAGCTTGCGCGTCGGGTGGCAAGCCTGTTCGATCAGTATCAAGTCTACAGGCCGCAGATGCTGCGCGACTGGGATGGCGATGCTGCCGCGGGCGGCTGGCAAGGCCACCTGTGGCGAGCGCTACGCAAGGACCTCACGAGCGAGGAATCTTTCGCCGATCTGCATGCCGCCGTCATCGCACTTGACGACACCGAGCTCGAACTCGTCTCGCTACCGCACCGGCTCAGCATTTTCGGCCTGAGCACTTTGCCACCGGCCTTTCTCGACGTGCTGCACAAAGCCGCGGTAACAACTCGAGTCGATTTTTACGTACTGTCGCCGACCCATCATTACTGGAGCGACCTCGTCACCGAAAAACAAAGATTGAAAAGCACCGATGCAACCTCTCCTCGTCAAGGAAACCCGCTGGCGAACTCCTTCGGCAAACTCGGGCGTGACTTGCTCGACCAATTGCTGGCCCATGAAATCCAGCAGGCCAGCGAAATTTTCGTGCCGACCTGCTCCGAGAGCGTTCTTGGTCGGCTACAGGACGATTTACTCGAACTGCACGATCGAACTCAAGACGAATCTCGAGAATCGAAGGCAGAAACTGACCGCTCGATCGAGTTGCACTCCTCCCACAGCGCCTTGCGCGAAATCGAAGCGCTGCACGATCGCTTACTGAGGCTGTTCCAAGATGATCCCTCGCTGCAGCCCCGTGACGTATTGGTCATGGCGCCCGATATCGAGTCTCACGCGCCTTACATACGCGCGGTCTTCGGTACGCCAGAGAGCGATCTGACGCGCATCCCCTACTCGCTGGCCGATCAGTCGTCACGCACCCGCATCGAGGTGATCGACGTTTTCCTCCGTGTTCTCGAACTCGGTCTGTCGAATTTCGCGAATTCCCGCGTCCTCGACGTGATCGAAAACGAGCTCATCCGCCATCAATTCGGACTCACGGAGCTTGATCTCGAACGTATTGGACGTTGGATTGGTGACAGCGGCGTCATCCGCGGCCTCGATGCACAGCATCGGGCGCGATTGGGTCTCGCCGAAAGCGCCGAATTTTCTTGGGCGCACGGCGAAGCGACTTGGGTTCTCGGTTACGCCATGAATGGCGACGGACGACATCTGTACGCCGACCTGCTGCCCTACGCCGCGATGGAGGGCGATCATCTCGATACCCTCGATCGTTTGCTGACCGTGATCGACTTTCTGCGCGAGGTCGCCGAATCGATGCGACTCCCGAAAACCCGATCGCACTGGGGGCACGCGTTGCTACGCTTCGTCCAGCGACTTTTCGGTACCGAGACGAACTTCGCCGCCGACTTGAGCATCCTTCGCGACGCCTTGAGCGCTCTCTCGGATAGTGACCCATGGCAACGCGAAGAAAAACTCCCCGCCGAGGTCATCGTCGCGAGTCTCGATCATCGCCTACGCGAAACCGCCGTCGCGGGCGGCTTCCTCGACGGGCGCGTCACCTTTTGTTCGCTCAAGCCCATGCGCGCGATTCCGGCGCGCGTCATCTGCCTGCTTGGCATGAACGAGAACGACTTTCCGCGGCAAACAAGCCGACCGAGTTTTGATCTGCTCGCCATCGACCCGCGACGGGGCGATCGCTCGTTGCGTGACGATGATCGCTATCTGTTCCTCGAAGCACTGCTGAGTGCGCGCGATCAGTTGTATGTCAGCTACGTGGGACAGTCACAGCGCGATGCCGCGCAGGCATCGCCGTCTGGAGTGGTCACCGAGCTCCTCGACTATCTCGACCGAAGCTTCTCGGTGCAGGGTCGCGGAGCCGTAGTTCGGGTCGTGAGGCATCGGCTGCAAGCATTCAGTCGTTACTACTTCGAGTCGGGACCCGAGCAAAGTTTTTCCAAAGACAATGCATTAGCCGCGCAGACGCTGATCGTCGGTGGCGCTCGGTCACGCAAGCTCTTCGAAGAACCTCTGCCAGCGCCCGACGAGGATTGGCGTCGTCTTTCGCCCTCGCGACTCGTCGAGTTTTTGGGTCATCCCGCAAGGCGGATCTGTGAATGGCGGCTCGGTGTCCGTATCCGGCGCGAGGCGAATCCGCTGAAATCCCACGAGCCGCTGGAACTCGACAGTCTCGAGACCTACGGCTTGCAGCAAGCCAGACTCGATTCGCTCCTCGAGGGGAACGATTTGCCGACCTACCGTATTGCACGCGCGCAGGGTCGTCTGCCCGCGGGCGCCTTCGGCGTTCTTGCCGAGCAGCAGATCGAACGGACGGTCGCGACATTTCTCGGCACCGTCCGCAAAGAGATCATCGACGCCGTCCGTACGCGAGTGCAGGTCGATTGGCAGGACGGGCCATGGACGATCGCAGGCGAAATCGATGGTCTGTATGCAGGTCGCTTATGTCGATTTCGCTGCGCAAACCTCAAGGCCAAAGATCTCGTCGCAGCCTGGGTCGAACATTTGCTGGTCAACCTGAGCGTGCCCGGTACCGAAACCGTGATCATCGATCGCAACAGCGAGATCCGAAAATTTCTCCCGCCCGCATCGACGAAGGTAACGCAAGCGCTGGTGAAAGATCTGCTCACCGTTTACTGGCGAGGCATGACGATTCCGCTGCCGTTTTTCGTCGAGAGTTCCTGCGCCTATGCTCGCTCGATGCTGGGGCCAAAAGGGGGCGACCCCCACGCCGCGTTACGTGTGGCAGCGCGAGCATGGTCAGGCAACGACTACGCCGGCCTCGCCGGTGAGGCGGATGATCCCTGGAACGTCCTCGTCTTTGCCGGATGTTCGCCGCTCGATGACGAATTTGCCACGCTGGCGCTCGATGTCTTCAGGCCGCTGACCGAACACCTCGAGGGCAAACTGCCGTGAACGAGCCCGAAGAATTTCACCTCGAGACAACGCCCATCGAAACGGGGGTCACCCTGCTCGAAGCGAGCGCAGGTACGGGCAAGACTTATACGATCTCCGGAATCGTCGTCCGACTCATCGTCATCGAGGCGTTGGCGCTGCGCAGTATTCTCGTCGTCACATTCACCGAAGCGGCAACGCTGGAGCTGCGCGGGCGAATTCGCGCACGACTCATGCAAGTCGATGACGAGCTGGCGACGGGGGTCCGCAAAGATCCCGTGACGCGGGCCATCGCACTGGCAGGAATTTCCACCGATGTGGCCCGACGGCGCATCGCCCTGGCCTTGGCCTCCTTCGACGAGGCGACGATCTCCACCATCCACGGGTTCTGCCAAAAACTACTGCGCGATAATGCCTTCGAGGGTAACGCGCCGTTCGAGGCCGAGGTCATCCGAGATACCACCGAGCTGGTGTACGAGGCGGCACACGATTTTTGGCAGCAGCGACAAGGCGGCATTAGCCCGTTCGTGGCAGCACTCGCCCAGCACGCCGATCTGACACCCGATGCGGGGGTGACGCTGTTGCTGCGTCTTTCCCGACATCCCGATCTACAGATTCTGCCGAGCGTGACGCTGAGCTCGGCGGAGGCCCTCGGCCCACTGACTGCGGCGGGCGACAACCTTCGAGATACCTGGCAGCACGAAGGCGCTCGACTGCAGCAACTTTTTGATCATCCGGGCATCAGCAAAGATAATGGCAAGGGCTTTGGCAAAGAGCGCTTGCGAAAATTCGTTGCAGCACTAGACGCTTGGATTCGCTCGGACGTCATCAGCACCGACGCAATAGAAGCAATCGAGGCCATGCGATCGGAGGCCATTGAAGCGAAACGCCTTTCCGGGCAGACCCAAAAAGGCAAGCGCTTCCCGGATGATCCGTTCTTCGATCTCTGCAGCAAGTTTTCGACTGCCCGACAGACCTGGGCCGCTGCCCTGCGACGCGAATTTCTGGAATTCGCCGTGACGACGCTGCCGAAGCTCAAAGCCTCACGTGGCGTGATGAGCTTCGACGACATGCTGACTCTGACCCGCGACGCGCTTTGCGGCGCACATGCGGACGCACTGACGAGGGCTGTTCGCGGACAGTATCGGGCGGCGCTGATCGACGAGTTTCAGGATACCGATCCTCTGCAATACGAGATCTTCGGCAAGCTGTTCGCGCAACCCCCGCAAATATTGATGTTGATCGGTGATCCCAAGCAATCCATCTACGGGTTTCGCGGCGCCGATTTGTTCACGTATCTCGGAGTGCACCGCGCGCTGAGCCAGGCGAGTCCGTCGCGCATTCGTACCCTGAGGACGAACTATCGCTCGAGCGTCGAGTTGGTGGCGGCGGTGAATCACTTGTTTTCACACCAGGAGCATTGTTTCCGCGCAGAGGAGATTCGCTTTCTGACGGCTCGTGCGGACGGTGAGCGTGCCGCCAGACAGGCGCTCGTCGGCGCCGATGAAAAGTCGCCTTCGCCGATGGTCATGGTGACCGTGAGCGAAAGCGCGGAGGCGCGGGAGCTGATCGCAACCGACATCGTGCTCGAGATTCAAACGCTTTTGACCAGTCATCGACTTGCCGATCGCGAACTTCGGGCGTCGGATATCGCCGTTCTCGTTCGTTCGCATCACGAGGCCGAACATATCGAGGAAAAGCTTCGCTCGATCAACATCCCCGTCGTTCGACAAACCCAACAGAGCGTGTTCGATTCTCGGGAAGCAGACGAATTGCTGCGGATCTTGGCTGCGGTACTCGAGCCTGCCAATCGACGTGTGCTGCGTACCGCCTTGACGGCCTCCTGCTTTGGACTGACGGCCGATACGCTTTTGCGGCTCGAGTCGAACGACTCGGAGTGGACGAAATGGGCCGAGACGTTTGCGAAATTGCGTGATCGATGGCACCGACGAGGTTTTGCCTCGATGTTTCGGGCGCTGATCGTCACTCAGGGGCTGCGACGGCAGCTGGTATCGCAACGGGGCGGCGAGCGCAAACTGACGAACCTGTTGCATCTCGGCGAACTCGCTCAAGAAGTCGAGCATCACGACCATTTGGCCCCTGCAGGCGTCGTCACGTGGATGCATGCTCAGCGGGCGAGGCAAGGCACGAGCGCGGAGCAGCACATCCAGCGCCTCGACAAAGACGATGACGCCATCCGCCTCGTCACCATCCACAACGCCAAGGGTCTCGAGTATCCGGTGGTGTTCTGTCCCTCCCATGGCGCATCAAAGAATGTGAAAGACATTCTGTTTCACGAAGAAAGCGCACCGTTTCGCATGACGCTCGACCTCGGCGACGAACCAGATCCGCATCACAAAGCCCTTGCCGCCAAGGAATTGCTGGCCGAGGAGGTCCGTCTTCTCTACGTCGCCGTGACGCGCGCAGTACAGCGTTGCTATCTCTACCTACCCGAGACCAAAGAAAGCTCGCCACCCAAATCGGCCGTCGCTGCCGTTTTGGGGGCCGATGCGATCGCGACCGCTCGCGAGCTTGCGGGGAAGCATCCGACGCAAATCAGCGTCCGCGAGTGCTACCGTCATCCCTTGGCGCTCGGACCATCGGCCTCGTTATCGTCGACTACCAAGGGAACTGCGAATCCGACAACGCTTTCGGCACGGGAACCTCAGCGCAGTCTTTCTCAGGGACTCATGGTCGGCAGCTTCAGTCGCCTGATTTCCGGCGCTACCGAAGAACGAGCCCAAGATCGTGACGAACTTCCGACGCTGGCGCCCCTCGGCGATCTCTCCAGTCGGGACATCGCACCTATATTCAGACTCCCACGTGGCGCAGCAACGGGTATCGCACTGCACGCGGTGCTTGAGCGCGTCGACTTCCGGCAGCCTGCTGCGCTACCGGCTCTCATCGATCAATATTTCGCACCGCTCTTGCTCGAGGATGAAATGCGAGCTGCGGTCCACAGCCAACTCGAAATGCTGCTGACACATCCTCTCGCTGCCGCGGATCGTGCAGTCAGACTGGCCGAAGTCGCACTGACGGATCGAATCAACGAGGCAGAGTTTTACTACCCGGTCAGATCTTTCACGACCCGCGAGCTCGCGGCGGCCTGCAACGTCGGCAACGCAACCAGCCTGCCAAACACCCTCGAGCGTTTGCAGTTCGATCCTCTCGATGGCTATTTGCGCGGCTTCATGGATCTGGTGTTCCGACACGAGGGGCGTTATTACCTCGCGGACTGGAAATCCAACTGGCTCGGTCACTCGACCAGCGATTACTCGCCAGAGCGTCTCGATCGTGCGATGGCAGACAATTTTTATCACCTGCAGTCGTGGCTCTACGCGCTCGCGCTCCAGCGTTTTCTGGCGGGTCGCTTGCCCGATTACCGGTACGAGCAGCACTTCGGCGGCATCTTTTACGTCTTCGTGAGGGGTCTCGACCCCTCCGCCACCGAACGTGGCGTGCACTTTGCGAGGCCGACGGAGACATTCCTGCGCGGTTTGGGTGATGTAGTTTTCGGACACGGCGGCGACGGCGATGCCCGTTGATCTCGACGAATTTCTGGCGCACGAGGGTTTTTCGACCCTCGACCGGCACTTGGCAAGGCAACTCGTCGCCCGTGCCCAAAGCGACTCGCAACTCATCGGGTACGCGGCCGCTCTCGGCAGTCTGATGCTGCGACAGGGTCACGTTTGTCTCGATTTGTCGCGACCGCCCAAAGATTCGGGTACGACGATTGCGACGCTCGCGCCATGGCCAGACATCGAGACGTGGCGCAACGATCTCGCACGTAGCGGTCTCGTTGCGATCGGTGAACCGGATTTTTTGCCTCTCGTGCTCGACTCAGCCGGTAGACTGTATTTGCATCGCTACGACGAGTACGAACGCAGCCTCGCCAAAAACATTCTCGCCCGAGTTTCAGCGGGACGCTTCAGGGTTATCGTGGGAGGACCCGGCACCGGAAAAACCACTCGTATCATCGACGAGCTGCTCGCGGTCATCGCCCGCAACGCCGGATCCGTCATCGCGCTCGCTGCGCCCACCGGAAAGGCCGCGCACCGCATGGAGGAAAGCCTACGCCGGAGACTCGAGCAACTGGAAACGCTTGGCACGCTGTCGGAGGAGCAACGCGCCCACCTGCCCCGCTCTGCCTCGACCCTGCACCGGCTGCTGGGATCACGCAACGACTCACCGTTCTTCAAGCACGATGCCAAAAACCCTCTGCCTGCCGACGTCGTCATCGTCGATGAAGCATCGATGGTCGATCTGCCGTTGATGGCGAAGTTGTTTGCGGCGCTCAAGCCTGCTGCAGAAATCGTGCTCGTCGGCGATCCGCATCAACTGGCCTCGGTCGAGGCCGGAGCGGTCCTCGCCGACATCGCCATCGCAGCGAGTAAGAGCCAAAGCCTCGGCAGCGCCTTGATCTCGCTGGAAAAACAATATCGCTATGGCGCACAGAGCGGCATCGGTCTGCTTTGCGATGCCATTCGCGAGGGAGATGGCGAGCAGGCACTCGCGCTTCTCGGATCCGAACGCTACGCCGACATCCGCCTGCGCGCCTTACCGGAACGGACGCGACTCGCTTCGGCATTGGGCGATTCGACGGCGCTCGTCCATCTGCGTGCAGCACTGACAGAGTCTGAGCCCGGCGCGATGCTTGCGGCGCTCGGTCGTAGCCGCATCCTCTGCCCGCTACGACGCGGTCCGTTCGGAGTCGATGCCGTCAATGAAATCATCGAAGGAATACTCGATTCCGAGGACTTCATACGCGCGAGCGGCGTGCTCTACGAGCGTAGGCCAATCGTGCTCACTCGAAATGATCATGACTTGCAGCTCTACAACGGGGACAGCGGAGTCGTGATACGCGATCCACAGAGCGCGGGCATGCAAGTCTTTTTTCCATCGGTCGATGGTGCGCTACGCGCCGTGCCGGCACTCAGACTCCCGCCCCACGAAACGGCTTTTGCGCTCACGGTGCACCGCAGTCAGGGATCGGAGTTCGATCGCGCCCTCGTGATCCTCCCGCCGACCTCGAGTCCGATCATGACGCGAGAGCTGCTCTACACTGCGGTCAGCCGCGCCAGGAACGACGTTGAGATCTGGGGCGATCCGCAAACCCTACTCGAAGCCTGCAAACAAACCGTCGAACGAACCTCGGGGCTTGTCGACCGATTACGTTGATTGCTGCCAGAGTCGTGCAGCACCACGCACGCCGGACGAATCCCCCCACTTCGCCCGCACCAATTTCGAATCCCAAACGTCCGAGAAAACGTGGCGAAGGATGAGCTTCGGCAGTCGTTCATAGAGTTCGTCGACATTCGACATGCCGCCACCCAAAACGATGACCTGCGGATCGATGAGGTTGATGACGCTCGCGAGCGCCCGCGCAAGACGATCGAGGTACCGCTCGAAAGCGGCGACGGCGGCCAACTCACCACGCCTTGCTGCAGCCATGATCTCCTCACCCGTCAGCGCAGCACCCGTCGTAGCCAAAAAATCGCGTTGCAAACCCGAGCCCGAAATCCAGGTTTCAAGACATCCTCTCTGTCCACACCAGCAGCTTGCAGACTCGCGCAACTCGGCCTCTTGCAGCCACGGCAGGGGGTTGTGTCCCCATTCTCCACCGATGCCATTGGCGCCCTCGATCAGCTGACCGTCGACCGCGATGCCACCACCGCAGCCCGTGCCGATGATGACTGCGAAGACCACGCGTGCACCCGCCGCTGCCCCATCGACCGCCTCCGACAGTGCAAGGCAGTTGGCATCGTTGCTGTAGCGAACAGCCTTGCCGAGAACCTGCTCGAGATCCCTCACGAAGGATCGGCCGTTGAGGTACAGCGTGTTCGAGTTACGCAGCAGGCCGGTACGGGGCGAGATAGAACCCGGGCCGCCTACGCCGATCTGGTGCACGGCTGCAGTCTGCGATTCGACCTCGGTCACGAGTTCGCGGATCGCGACGAGCGCAGATGCGTAATCGGTGGGCGTCGCCCTGCGTCTACGCAATATCGGCACGCCTTGCGTATCGAGTGCGGCGACCTCGATCTTGGTCCCACCGAAATCGACACCGATCAGCGGCCGGTCTTTGGGCTCTGGCTCGAATGGCATACGGGTTATTACACCCGGCGGACGACATCGCGGCAAATCCTGCGCGTTATACTGCGCTGCGCACCCCGTCAGAGGTGCCACGCAAAACGAGGGAGACACGACTCATGACTGCCGTTCAGGCTCTGCAAGGTATCCATCTTCTCAAGGATCTCGACGCTGCGACGCTTTCGGTGGTGGGCGCAGCCGCCTCCACGCATACCTTCGATGCAGGGCAGGATATCTGTCGCGAGGGGCAAGCCGCCGACGGGCTCTACCTCATCCGCACCGGCAGCGTACGCGTCACGAAGAGCGGCAGCGACGCAGACGTCGTCATACTCGGGTCGGGCAGTCACTTCGGTGAACTCGGGCTCGTGGACGAGGCGCCCCACAGCGCTACCGTAACCGCGAGCGAACGCTGTGAAATGATCAAAATCAGCACCACGACGCTACGCGACAAACTCGCCGCAAACCCCGTGGCAGCCGCCGCGTTTTACCGCGCCGTTGCCCGATCGATCGCCAAGCGGCTGCGCGTCACGACCGACGATCTGGCGTTCGCGCGTCAGCTTGCTCTTGAGCAACATCGCCACTGATTCACAGCGCGACCGCAAAAAAACCGCCCTGCACGGTCACTGTCGATCCAACGCGGAATGATCGCGGGTGTCCCGCATGCATAGATAAACGACGAGTGAAGTCGCTATGCACGCGGTGAGGTAGTAATAAAACCAACTCTCGCGCCCGATCGACTTGAACCACAGGGCCACCGACTCGGCGCTGCCGCCGAACAGTGACACTGCAATGGCATAGGGTACGGCGACGCCAGTAGCGCGCACATGGGTCGGAAAAAGCTCTGCTTTGACGATCGCGTTGATCGAGGTGTATCCCGAGACGATCACCCACGCGAAAGTCAGAAACAAAAACGCGTGCCACGGCGTCGACGCGCTCTGCAGTGCCGTCAACAAAGGCACGGTCAAAACCGTGCCGGCGACGCCGAAACCCACTAGCAAGGGACGGCGGCCGACGACATCGGACAGTGCCCCGTAAATAGGCTGCAGCAACATCGCGAACAACAGCGAACCTGCCGTCACCAAGGTGGTTTCGACGTCGCTGAGCTTCACCGTCAGCTTCAGATATTTCTGCATGTAGGTGGTGTAGGTGTAGAACGCCACCGTACCGCCCAATGTGAGACCGACGACCAGCGCCGCTTCGCGCGGATGCTCGAGCAGAGCCCGTAGCGAACTTCTCGCCTTCTCGTTCGCAGGCCGCGCCTTCTCGAAGAACTCGGTCTCATGAAGATTACGACGCATCAGCGCAGCGACCACGGCCAGTAGCGCACCGATCACGAACGGGATCCGCCATCCCCATTCCAGAAGTTGCTCGCGGGTGAGCACGAATTGCTGAAGTACCAGCAGTACGAGTAGCGCGCAAAGCTGGCCGCCGATCAGCGTGACGTACTGAAAACTTGAAAAGAATCCACGATACCTGGGATGTGCCACCTCGCTGAGATAGGTTGCACTGGCACCATACTCGCCACCCAGACTCAGCCCCTGCAGAATTCTTGCAGCTAACAGCACGGCGGGTGCCAACGCACCCGCCGTGGCGTAGGTCGGTGCGATGGCGATCACCAAGGAGCCGAAGCACATCAGCGCTACCGAGAGAGTGAGTGCCGTACGGCGTCCGCGACGATCGGCAATCTGTCCGAAGATCATCGCGCCCAGAGGTCTGACGACAAAGCCGAGCGCGAAGAGTACTGCCGCGTTCAATTGCTGAACGACTGGATCGTCACCCGGAAAAAAGAGATGCGCGAAAT
>RGYP01000003.1 GCA_010031985.1 Gammaproteobacteria bacterium | reverse complement strand
CCGACGCAATCTTTGTCGAAGTCGCAGTTCGATCAGATCGTGGCTACGCGCGCAGCAAACGCCGCGCGGGTCGATGCCGCGAAGGCGCGCCTCGAAGATACGGTGATCCGCGCGCCGTTCGGCGGGCGCGTCGGGCTGCGCCGCGTCAGCGTCGGCAGCTTGATCAGCCCGGGCACGGTCATCACCACGCTCGACGACACGTCGGTCATCAAGGTCGACTTCGCGATCCCCGAAAACAATTTGACCGCGCTGCGCGTGGGGTTGCCGGTGACGGCAGGCTCCACGGCGTATCAGGGCCGCACGTTCAAAGGTCGCGTGACGAGTCTCGACTCGCGCATCGATGCGACGAGTCGCGCGGTGCTGGTGCGCGCCGAGATTCCGAATGGCGATGGCGCCCTGAAGCCCGGCATGTTTCTGAACGTCGAACTGCTGCGCGACCAACGCAACGGCATCGTGATCCCCGAAGAATCACTGGTGCCCGAGCAAAATCGGCAGTACGTCTACGTGGTCGTGAACGGCAACGCGCAAAAGCGCGAAGTGCGTACCGGGTTGCGTCGCCCGGGCAGTGTCGAAATCGTCGAGGGGCTCGCGCAGGGTGAGCGTATCGTGGTCGAGGGCACCGTCAAATTGCGCGAGGGCGGTCCGGTGCGCGATCTCGCGACGAAGACATGAAGATTTCCGAGATCTCCATTCGGCGACCGGTCTTCGCGACCGTGATTTCGCTGATGTTGCTGATCCTCGGCCTGATGGCGGCCTTGCGGCTGCCGATTCGCGAACTACCCGACGTGAACCGACCGGTCGTCGGCGTCTCGGTGTTTTATCGCGGTGCGAACGCGGCGGTGATCGAGTCACGCGTCACGCAGGTGCTCGAGGATGAAATCTCCGGCATCGAGGGCGTCGAAAAGCTGACGTCGTCGAGTCTCGATCAGTTCTCGCGCATCAACGTCGAGTTTTCTTTGGACCGCGATCTCGATGCGGCGGCGAACGACGTACGAGAGCGGGTTTCGCGGGTGTCCGCCCGATTGCCCGAGGAGGCCGACGCCCCGCAGGTCACCAAAGTCGACGATGCGGCCGAGCCCATCATGTACATCAATTTCTCGAGCGTGGGACGCAATGCGCTCGAGCTCACCGAATACGTCGACCGTTACGTCGTCGATCGACTAGCCGCCGTTCCCGGAGTGGCTTCGATTCGCGCCAGCGGGGGTCGGCGCTACGCCATGCGCGTGTGGCTCGATCGCGAAGCGCTCGCTGCTCGGCAGCTGACGGTCACCGACATCGAAACTGCGCTGCGTCGCGAGAACGTCGAGCTGCCGGCCGGGCGCGTCGAATCCACCGAACGCGAGTTCACGCTGCGCACCCGGACCTCGCTCGACACCGAGGAAGACTTCCGCATGCTGGTCGTCGGTCGCTCGCCCGATGGTTATCTCGTTCGGCTGGGTGACGTGGCCGATGTGCGTCTTGCCGCCGAGGACGAACGCTCGCTCGGACGCGCGAACGAGTTGCCGGGTGTCAGCGTCGGTGTGATACCGACCTCGAAGGCCAACGTGCTCGAAGTATCGGACGCGGCGAAGAAACAATTGGAGGCTATCAAAGAAACTCTGCCCGAAGACATCTCGGCCGACCTCAACATCGATTTCTCGGTGTTCATCTCCGAGTCGATGAAGAAAGTGGTCACGGTGATGCTCGAGACCCTGCTGATCGTTCTGGTCGTGATTTTCGCTTTTCTCGGCACACTGCGCGCGACGCTGATTCCGACCGTGACGATACCGGTGTCGATACTTGCCGCCGCATTGGTGATGACCGCACTCGGTTATTCGATCAATACGCTGACCTTGCTCGGCGCCGTGCTGGCGATCGGCCTAGTGGTCGACGATGCGATCGTGGTGCTCGAGAACATCGCGCGTCGCATCGAGGCGGGCGAGCCACCTCTGCTCGGTGCGGTACGGGGCAGTCAGGAGATTTCTTTTGCGGTTATCGCCACCACGCTCGTCCTGATGGCCGTGTTCGTGCCTGTGTCCTACATGTCGGGCACGCTCGGCCGATTGTTCGGCGAGTTCGGGGTGACGGTCGCCGCTGCGGTCGGTTTTTCGGCGGTGGTGGCGCTCACGCTGACACCGATGATGGCGTCTAAGCTTTTCGCCGGTGGCATCCACCGTGGTCGGTTCGCGCAAGCCGTCGATCGAAGATTTCAGATTCTCACCGAACTCTACGAGGCGAGTCTGCGGCGTGTCATGGGCACCAGCGGTCCGCGCAAGGTGGTGATCGCAGCGGCGGCGCTGACGACGCTCGTGATCGCCCTCACGGTCTTCGGCAAAC
Source organism: Gammaproteobacteria bacterium (assembly GCA_010031985.1). Lineage (GTDB taxonomy): Bacteria > Pseudomonadota > Gammaproteobacteria > Steroidobacterales > Steroidobacteraceae > UBA964. The sequence continues at coordinate 23,975 of RGYP01000003.1, read as the reverse complement.
CTGTCTCGTGGTTCAAATTGCCGCAGGAATTCGCGCCGCTCGAAGATCGGGCCATGATGCCGGTCATGGTGAGTGCGCCGGAAGGTTCGAGTCTCGCGCATCTCGATCGCTACGTGCGGCAGGTCGAAACCGTGATGATGGACGAAGTGCGCGCCGGCAACGGGCGTCGTGTCATCGTGCGTTCCGGTTCCTTCGGCGCACAGGGCGACGTCAACAACGCGACCCTTTTCCTGCCGATGACCCTCTGGGACCAGCGCGAAGACAGCTCGCAGCAAGTCGCGCAGCGGGTGCGCGCGCGCACGGCGGGGATCACCGGCGTACGTATTCTCGTCATGACCCCGCCGTCACTCGGCATGCGTGGGGGCGGTCGGCCCTTGCAGGTGGTGTTGGGAGGCGGTGATTACGGCGAACTCGCCGCTTGGCGTGACAAGGTCATCGAGCGCATCCAGCGCGAAAATCCGCGCATCCTGGGGCTCGATTCCGATTACCAAGAACGCAAGCCGCAGCTGCAAGTGCGCATCGATCGTAACCGCGCGGCCGATCTCGGGGTTTCTTTGCAGGATGTGGGCCGCACGTTGGAGTCGATGCTGGGGTCACGCGTGGTGACCAACTTCTTGCGTGCGGGAGAGGAGTACAACGTCATCCTGCAGGCCCGCGAGGAAGATCGCGCTACCGTCGACGATCTCGGCAACCTCTACGTTCGCTCGAGTCGCAGCGGCGAGATGGTGCCGCTCGCCGCGCTCGTCACGGTGGAGGAGTCGGCGGGTCCCAGCTCCTTGCGCCGCTTCGATCGGCTGCGAGCGATCACCTTGAGTGCCAATCTTGCACCGGGCTACGCTCTCGGCGATGCTCTCGATTACGTCGAGCAAGTGATCCGGGAAGAAATCCCCTCGGGTGTTCAAGTGAGCTTCGATGGCGAATCACGGGAATTCAAGCAGGCTGGTGGTGGTATCTGGATCACGTTCGCGTTTGCATTGCTGATCGTCTACCTCGTGCTCGCGGCGCAGTTCGAGAGTTTCGTGCATCCGCTCATTATTTTGGCCACGGTGCCACTCGCGATCACGGGCGCCCTGTTCGGCTTGTGGCTGTTCAATTCGTCGATCAACGTCTTCAGTCAGATCGGCGGCATCATGCTGGTCGGCATAGCCTGCAAAAACGGTATCTTGATCGTCGAGTTCGCAAACCAACTGCGTGATCGCGGCATCGAGTTCGTCGAGGCGGTGATTGAGGCGGCCTCGATACGCCTACGGCCGGTGCTCATGACCAGTCTATGCACGGCCTTCGGTGCGGTGCCGCTCATGACCGCAAGTGGTGCGGGAGCGGAGAGTCGCCAGTCGATCGGTGCAGCGGTATTCTTTGGTACCGTCTTGTCGCTGGCGCTCACGCTTTACGTCGTGCCGGCGCTTTACGCCCTGATCGCACGCAACACCAAATCGCCTCATCACGTCAGTGATCTGCTGGATCGGTTGTCGAGCGCGAGTACTGTACCCGCCGATCGGCAGTCGACCTGACACCGTCAATACAAGGAATTTCCAAAGCGGGCGGCGGTGACGATCGCTACGACAACGTCAATCCGCGCGACTGGCTGGCGCGACGTACGGGCTATCGGGCGCGAGCTAACGCGGCGCAAGCCAATTCGTGGGAAGCGCTCGCGACCTATACCGCGGCGCTGGTCGCAGCTTACGTCGGTAACGTGAACGGCGAGAGCTTGGCACTGATCGCGAGTATTTTTCTGCTGGCGCGAGTCGCCTATCTCGTCTGCTATCTCGCCAATCTCGCCACGCTGCGCTCGCTGACCTGGCTGGTCGGGTTCGGCAGTTGCATCTGTCTGATCGTGATGGGGGCGCAACGCGTCGTCTGATGGATACGGTCGTCTGATGGACATGGAGGTCAAGCGGACGTCGAGCCCGCGGACGTCGAGTACGTTCCGCAAGCTGCAGGCGCAGTTGCGCGGACTCGTCGGCAAGGCGATCGAGGACTACGCCATGATCGGCGAGGGCGACAAGGTCATGGTGTGTCTGTCGGGCGGCAAAGATTCGTACACGCTGCTCGACATTCTCATCTCGCTGCAGCGTAGTGCTCCGGTGCGCTTCGAACTCGTTGCCGTGAACCTCGACCAGAAGCAACCGGGCTTCCCCGAGCACGTGTTACCAGAATATTTGACCGGGCTGGGTGTGTCGTTCCACGTGATCGAGCAAGACACCTATTCCGTCGTCAAACGCGTGATTCCGGAGGGCAAGACGATGTGCGGACTCTGTTCGCGCCTGCGTCGCGGTGCGCTCTATCGCTGGGCTTCGGAAAATGGCGTCACGAAAGTGGCGCTCGGGCACCACCGCGACGACATCGTCGAGACGCTGTTTCTCAACATGTTCTTCGGTGGCCGTCTGAAAGCCATGCCACCGAAGCTGCGCTCCGAAGACGGTCGGCACATCGTGATTCGGCCGCTCGCGTACGTTGCCGAGCGAGACATCGAGCGCTACGCGCGAGCCCGCGCCTTCCCCATCATTCCCTGCAAGCTCTGCGGCTCGCAGGAGAATGCGCAGCGGCGCATGATCAAAAAAATGCTCCATGATTGGGAAAAAGCCTATCCCGGTCGCACCGAATCCATTTTTTCCGCAATCCGCAGTGTGGAGGCGGGGCACCTCGCAGATCCTGCGCTGTTCGATTTTGCCGCACTCGCGGCGAGGCCCCATGACGCCGGATGACGGGGTCGGCGCTCTCGACGATGCAGCGCTCGCTACCGTTGCTCGTCTGCGCAGCCGCTTCCGCGGTGCCTTGCTCGGTCTTGCGCTCGGTGATGCACTGGCGGCTCCGGCGCAGTACGCGCGTGCGGGCAGTTTTCCGGCAGTCAAAGATCTGATGGGTGGCGGACCCTATGATCTGCCGGCGGGTGCTTGGACCGACGATGCCGCGCTTGCGCTCCTGCTCGCGCGCAGTTTGCTGGCATCGCAGGGCTGTCACGTCGACGATCAACTCGAGCGGTACCGCCGCTGGCAGCAAAGCGGCGACGGCTCGGCGACGGGCGAGTGTCTCGGTATTTCCGCGAGCGTGAGTCGGGCACTGGTCGACGGCGAACCCGCCAAAGATTTAGCCGATGGCGCCGATGCGCTGGTTCGCGTGGCACCGCTTGCGATGTGGCACTACACTGCGATCGACGGCTTGCTCGATGACTTGCCAGGCATGGTCGGGGTCACGAGTCATGAGCCCGCCACGTTTGAGGCGACCCGGGAATTCGCGGCGCTCATGCATCGTGCCTTGCGTGGGTTGCCACTGGCGACCCGCGCTCCGGGCCCCCATTCGTCGATGAGCTCATGTGCTGCAGGGCGAGCGCTGACAAGCGCGCGGGACGCCCTAGTCGGCGCTCAAAACTGGAAGGATGCCGTGCTGACGGCCATCAATGCCGGTGGTGATGCCGACGTTCACGGCGCGGCAGCGGGTCAATTGGCCGGCGCCGTGTTCGGTATCGAGTCCATTCCTGCGCGATGGCTCGCGACCTTGTACGGACGGGAGCAGATCGAGGCGCTGGCCGACGAACTCCTCACCGAGGTGCTCGTGAGGCTGGGCGACGGCCTCTGAGCGCGCAGTACCCTCGTGAGACGCCGCAAACCACCGCAGTGGGCGCGCTACTCCGACGCTGAGTTGCTGCGACTTCGATTTCGCGATTTGCGCCTCGGGCTGCCGCGGCGGGCCGCGCTGCAACGGGCCATTCGGCGACTGCGTGGCGAACTCGCGGCGCGCGGCATTTTGCTCGAGCCACATTTCTGGTTTTCGGACGAGTGGTTCTCTCCCGACGGCATACCGGGCGTCGCCATACCCTTTTATCTCGCACATCCGCGTCTCGAGCGGCTGGAGCGGCGCATGTCGCGCAGCGTCGAGGGCGGCAATGCCACGGGTCTGATGCAAATTTTGCGACATGAAGCGGGTCATGTCGTCGATACCGCCTTTCGCTTACGCCGGCGAAAACTTTGGCGGCAGCACTTCGGGTCGCCGACCGAAAAATATCCGGCGCAGTACGCTGCCGATCCGTCGAGCCGCGCCCACGTTCGTCATCTCGACGGCTGGTATGCGCAGGCCCATCCCGCAGAAGACTTCGCCGAAACTTTTGCAGTGTGGTTGTCGCCGCGCTCTGCCTGGCGACGGCGCTACGCAGAGACGCCGGCGCTTGCCAAACTCGAGGCGATGGACCGCTTGATGCGCGACGTTCGGGGACATCGCCCCGCAGTAAGATCTGCGGACCGGATAGAACCGGTAGCCACCAACGAGCTTACGCTGCGCGAACATTATCGACGTGGACTATTGCGGCGCATGAGCTGCGATTTTTCGATGATCGATTCGGCGCTGCAAACCGGGTTTGCGCCGCTGCAGCGCAACAGTCGTCGGCCGACGCGATACCGCCGCGCAGAAACCTGTTTGCGACAGGCGCGCCACAGTCTGGTACGTCATGCCATGGCGCAGACCGCGATCGACGAGTATGGTGCAAGGCAGTTGTTGCAGTTGGCGATCGAGCGTTGCCGGGAGCGCAGGTTGTGGATGCGCGGTTCTGCGCGCGTGCGTCAAAAAAACGCAGAGGCGATGATCCGGCGTCTGGCACGCGCCGGTCTGCGTGGGGAGAGAGTGCGATTCACGCTATGAATTCTCGCAAGTCATGAAGTTCCTCAAAATTTTGGTCGTGGTGCACGAGACACTGGTGCCACCCGAGTCGGTTGCTGGGCTCACCGAACAGCAGATCGACGAGTGGCGCACCGAGTACGACGTCATTCGTACGCTGCGACTCGTCGGACACGAAGTGCGGGTTTTGGGTGTGCTCGACAGCCTGACGGGTTTGCGCACCGCGATCACCGACTGGAAGCCCAACATCGTTTTCAACCTGCTCGAAGAATTCAACGGCATCGTCACCTACGATCAGCACGTCGTCGCCTTCCTCGAGTTGATGGAGCAGCCCTACACCGGCTGCAATCCACGCGGCCTATTGCTGTCGCGCGACAAGCCGCTCTCCAAGCAGCTGCTCGCCTGGCATCGAATTCCGACTCCGCATTTCGCGCTCTTGCCCAAGGGGCGAAAGTTCCGTGCGCCGCGGCAAATGCGCTATCCGCTGTTCGTCAAATCGGCCACCGAGGATGCCTCGCTCGGCATCTCGCAGGCTTCGGTGGTCGAGAATTCGCAGCAGTTGCAGGATCGCGTGGCGTTCATTCACGAGCAGGTAGGCACCGACGCGCTAGTCGAAGAATACATCGCAGGTCGCGAGGTCTACGTCGGCGTTCTCGGTAACGAACGACTCACCCGCTTGCCGGTGTGGGAATTGCAGTTCGGTACCATGGGCGACAATCAGGCCACGATTGCCACGCGTAAAGTGAAGTGGGATCGAAAATATCAGGCGCGGCACGGCATCACGCGTGCTGCGGCCCAGGATCTCTCGCCCGCCGTAGTCGCCAAACTCGATCGCATGGCGCGTCGCATCTACAACGCCCTCGGACTTTCAGGGTACGCGCGCATGGATTTCCGCGTGCGCGACGATGGCGAGGTGTTCGTACTCGAGGCGAACGCCAACCCCTGCCTTGCCGAAGCCGAGGATTTCGCGCAATCGGCGCTCAGTGCCGGGATCGGTTACCAGGACCTGCTCAACCGCATCATCGCACTCGGCCTTGCCTACAAGGCCGAGTGGCGCGCGGGTTACAGCTAGTCGTTTATTGTTTGAGGTGCTTCTGCAACCAACCGAGCACTTCCTCGTGCCACTGCACGTTGTTGGCGGGCTTCAGGATCCAGTGGTTTTCGTCGGGGAAGAACACCAGCCGGCTCTCGATTCCCTGGCGTTGCAGCGCCGTGAAGGTCGCAAGTCCCTGCGAATAGGGCACACGATAGTCGAGCGCGCCGTGGGTCACCAGCATCGGTGTCTTCCACTTCGTCACGAAGTCGGCAGGATTGAATTTCTCGTGGATCTTCGGCGTGAGGTAATACGGCCCGCCGTTTTCCCACTCGGTGAACCAAAGTTCCTCGGTGGTGTAGTACATGGTCCGCTGGTCGAAAATTCCGGCGTGATTGACGATGCACTTGAAGCGATCGGACCAATTTCCGGCGATCCAGTTCTGCATGAACCCGCCGTAGGACGCGCCCAGCGAGCAGGCGCGTGAGCCGTCGAGCCAGTCGTATTTGGCGAGCGCGGCGTCGAGACCTTTTTGCAGATCGACGAGCGGCTTGCCGCCCCAGTCCTGACTGATCGAGTCCGTGAACGCCTGTCCATAGCCCGGCGAGCCGTGGAAGTCGATGAACACCACGCCGTAGCCCGCGCCCGCATAGACCTGCGCGTTCCAGCGCCAGGACCACTGGTTGGCGAAGCTCACTTGCGGGCCGCCGTGCACGATGAAGGCGATCGGATATCTTTGACCAGGCTTGAACCCGTACGGCTTCATCACGTAGCCATGGACTTTTTGATCGTTGGCGCCGGCAAACGAGAACTGCTCGAACTCGGCGAGTTGCCGATCGGCGAGGCGTTCGGCATTGACCGACGTCAGGCGCGTACGGTTGCCGCCTGCGACAAGGTAAAGATCGGGTGGCGATCCCAGTGAAGCCCAAGCTGCGACCACGCCACGCGGACTCGCCGAAATACCTTGAACCTGCCCATCGCCCAGCAGCGTCTTGCGTGCGCCGCTGACCGGGTCGATTTCGAACAGCGCCGTCTGGCCGAGATCGTCGGCGATGCCGAGCAGACGTTTACGATCTTGCGTGGTCGCGAGCGTCGTGACCGAGCGGTCCCAGTCCTGCATCAAGGTGCGGACGCGACCGTCTTTGGCGCTACGAACTTTGACTGCGTAGCGATCGGCCTCGAACCCGGGGCGCGACATGGCAAGCCAGGCGAGATCGCCATTGGCGAGAAATACGGGCTGCGCGTCCCAGGCCGGATTGTCAGCCGTGAGGTTGCGCGGGTCGCCCGTGCCATCGACTGCGACCTCGTAGAGATCGAAGTTGGTCGACCACGATTCACCGCGATCGGCGAGCCGCGAGCTGAAGACGAGGCGTGAGCCGTCGGGGCTGAAGGCGTAATCCTCATCGCCCCCGAAGGGCTTCGTGGGCGCGTGACCGCGCACCTTGCCCGACACGTTGACGGGCACGCCCGTTTTCAAATCCTTGTCGAGCGTTACCGTGAAGAGCGTCGAGAGGGTGCCGTCGCTCCAGGTGTCCCAGTGGCGGACGAATAGCTGCTCGAAGGTCTTGCCGCTCGCTTTTTTCTTTGACTGGGCAGCCTGACGGTCGGTGGTGCACTTGAGATCTACGCAATCCGGGAACACCTCCATCGACACCGCAAGCCGATCGCCTTTGGGTGATACCTCGAACGAGCCGACGTCGAGCGGCAGATTCGTGACCTGCTGCGCCTCGCCGCCCGCAAGGCTGATGTGCCAGACCTGCGATGAGCCGCCGCGGCTCGAGAGAAAGAACACGCCTGACCCATCTGCCGCCCAGCGCGCGCTGCTGTCCGAGGCCGGATGTTGCGTCAGGCGGCGCGGGGACGGGGCGCTCTTGCCGTCGGCGAGATCTAGCAGCCACAGGTCGTTACGTCCACGGTTGGCCTCCATGTCGGTCTCGCGCAGGGTGTAGACCACGTAGCGTCCGTCGGGGGACACCTGCGGGTCCGAGACGCGTGCGAGCGTGTTGAGGTCCTGGGCGGTGAAGGGCGCCGCCAGCGCCGTGCCGGCGCCGATCGCGCCAAAAGTGCCGATCATGAGGCTGCTCATGACGATGCCGAGTGCCAAACCTGGGGCTGTCGTGGACCGCGATGACATGGTTGTGCTCCGCTGCAGTGGTCGGTATACGATGCCGCGCATTGTAGTCGAGCCCAAGGAAGGGCCCCCATGACTCCCGTGCCGCTCGCCATTTGCTTCGATCTCGACGACACCCTTTGGGAGGTGCAGCCGGTGTTGCGGCGTGCCGAGGCGCGCGTGCAGGCCTACCTCGAGGCCGAGCACCCGCAGCTTGCGCAGCAACTGAATCCCGAGGCCATGTTCGCGGCTCGACGGACGCTCGCGGCCGAGGTCCCCGAGCGCGCCCACGACATGACGTGGTTGCGTACCGAAGCGATGCGCCGCCTTGCCGCGCACCATGGACACGATCCGATGATTGGCGATCGCGCCTTCGAGGTCTTCATCGCCGCGCGGCATGAGGTCGAGTTCTATCCCGAGGTGACGGGGGCGCTCACGCGACTCGCGGGCCGCTTTCGCCTTGCGAGCTTTTCCAACGGCAACGCGTGTGTCCATCGCATCGGCATCGGTCATCACTTCGAGGTCACCCTCAACGCCGAATCGGTCGGGCGCGCAAAGCCGGATCCCGAGGTTTATTTGACCGTAGCCCGCGCGCTCGGCATCAGCCCCACCGCACTTTTACACGTCGGCGATCACCCCGAGAACGACATCCGCGGCGCCGCCGAAGCGGGCTGCCGAACGGCTTGGGTGAACCGTCGCGGGCTAAGTTGGTCAGCGGAGTTCGGCCCACCGCCCGATCTCGAGGTGACGGATCTCGAGAGTCTGATGGCGCAGCTGGCCTAGGGCGCGGGGCGAATCAATGGGCTGCGGGGCGCGCCAACGACCCGCGAGTCAAAAACCAGATGGCGAAGATCGAGCCGCCCTTGATGAAGACCTCGCCGAGGTTGTCGAGGCGGTGACGGTTCAGGGCGGGCACCGCCGCGGTGAGCAGCATGACGATGCCGCCGATGGCCATCCACGGGAAACCCCTTCGTACCCAAAGCGCGATGCCCGTTCCGATCACCACGAAGCAGGTGACGACGGGAGCGATGGGTATCTCGCCTTTGACCAGTGCCTGATCGGGGGTGCAGCGGTTGGCTTCGGTCACCGATCCGCTGTAGCGGATGAGGTCGAACTCGCAGACCGGGTAAATTTCTTTGGTCCAGAAGAGCGGCAGGTCGTGCAGCACCAGCGCGGTGGCTACGAGGCAAAAGGCTCCCATCACCCATTTGTGGCTGGTGAAGTCGAAGCCCGCCAGACGCAGGATGGAACCGCTTGCGATGATCAGCCAGCAGCCCGACAGCCAGTGCGCCCAAAATACGGGCCAAGTCAACCAATAGAGCGGCTCGCCGAAACCGATGACGATGCCGGCAGCGACGCGCAGGTTATCCCAGATCAAAAAAAACAGCGGGAACAAAATGACCGCGATGGCCTTGGTGCGCGTCTCGCGCCACAAGCGCAACGACCAGACGAACAAAGCCGTCTGGGCGATCGCGAAGCCGAGAAACATCAGGCTGTACATGCCACCAAGATCTTGCCGACCGCTTCGCGCTGCAACAATTTTTTGATCGCCTCGCCACCCTGTGGCAACGGCAGAATGGCTGAAATCTTTGGCTTGATCTTGCCGGCACGGTAAAGGTCGAGCAGGGCGCGCATGTTGGCGGCATCTTGCGCAGGCTCTTGCTGCCGGAACGCACCCCAGAACACGCCGCGGATATCGCAGCCCTTGAGCAGCGTGAGATTGAGCGGAATCTTCGGAATACCCGCCGGAAAGCCGATTACGAGGTAGCGACCCTTCCAGGCGGCGGTCCGCAAGGCAGGCTCGGCATAGTCGCCACCCACCGGGTCGTAGATGACATCGGCGCCTTTTGGACCGCAGGCTTCCTTGAATTGGGCGGCGAGCACGCGCGAGTCGACCCCCTCGCGCGGATAGACGATGGTCACCTCGGCGCCGTGCTCACGCGCGGCTGCCGCCTTCGATTCGCTGGAGACTGCTGCGACAACGCGAGCGCCGAGGGCCTTGCCGATTTCGACCGCGGCCAGACCCACGCCGCCCGCCGCGCCGAGCACCAGCAGGGTTTCTCCCGCGCGTAACTCGCCGCGGTTGACGAGCGCATGGTAGGACGTGCCGTAAGTGAAAATGAGGCCCGCTGCCACGTCGAAGGGCATGCCCTCGGGCATCGGCACGCAGGCGTTCGCCGCGGTGACGGCTTTTTCGGCGAGGCCGCCGGAGGTGGCCGCAGCGATCACGGCATCGCCCACCTTGAACGCCGTGACGCCGTCGCCGACAGCATCGATCACACCCGACATCTCGGAACCGGGCGCAAAGGGCCGCGGCGGCTTGAACTGATATTTGTCCTCGATCACCAGGACGTCGGGATAGTTGATACCGCAGTAGCGCACCGCGATGCGTACTTGCCCGCGACCCGGGACGGGTTCGGCGATCTCGCGCAGCACGAGGGTGTCGGGGGTGCCGGGGGCTTCGCTCAACAAGGCTTTCACGTGGTGATCTCCGCAGGTCAGATAGCGAATGTTGCGTCAGTCAGGCAAGGCGCGGCCGCGGGTCTCGATGACCCATTTGCGGGCGAGGAGGGCTGCGACGAATGGGAACAGGGCGACCCATACCAGCGTGTCGGTGATCGCCGCAGAAGAGCCGCCGGCGCGTGCGGTGAGCGCTCCCACGACGAACGGGCCGAAGGCGGCGAGGATGCGGCCGATGTTGTAGCAAAAACCGGAGGCTAGGCCGCGCAATCGCGTCGGAAACAGCTCGGGCAGATAAAACACGAGTGCACTGAATACGCCGTACACGCCAAGACCCACCACGAACAGCATGGCAAGGCGCAGTTCGGGGTCGAGCGGCAAGCCGAAGGCGAGCAGAATGCTGGCCGCCGACCAAAGAAAATAGCCGATGAATGCGGGTCTGCGGCCAAGGCGCTTGGCGAGTGGGATGGCGAGCAGTGCCCCGATCAGTCCGCCGACGTTGAAGGCGTTGGAAGCCCTGGCTTTCCAGGCTTCGGACATCTGTCGCGCTTCATCGGTCGGCAAGCCCGCCGCCGTCGCGGCATCGCTTGCGAGCAGACTGCCGAGCAGCGGCACGAAAGCATTGACGGCCCACCACGTGAGCAGTGCCGTCAAAGAAACGAGGAGCGCCGCACGGGTGGCGCCGCGCAGATCTGGGTCGAACAGGCGGGAGAGTTGCAGTGCCGCTGCGGTCTGGCCGCTTGCGGCCTGAGCCCGCCAGCGATCGCTTTCTTTGACGAAGATACGCACCGCAAGGGCGAGAAATACCGGCGCGAGGCCACAAAGAAAAACGTAGCGCCAGGAATTGGCAGGATCGTCGGCCAGCCACACCCCGGCGATTTGGTAGTTGACCAGGCTCGCGAGCATGATGCCGAGCGGTGAGGCGGTTTGCAGCAGTGCACCCGCCTCGACGCGATGTTGTTCGGGTACGGACTCGGCGACGAGCGCTGCGCCGACCGCCCACTCCCCGCCGATGCCGAGACTGGTCAGCGCCCGAAACAGTGCAAGCTGCTCGATGCTGGTTGCAAACGCGCAAAGCGTGGTGCCGAGTGCGTAGACGAGGATGGTGAGCATGAGACCGACTCGACGACCGTAGCGATCGGCGACCCAACCGAAGATCACGCCGCCCGCGGCCCAGCCGACCAGCAGCACGGCCGACAGGATACCGGTCCAGTAGACGGTGGCCTCGCGCGCTGCAGTGCTGCCGAGCGTCAGCCCGAGCAGGGTGGGGATGCAGTTCGAGGCGACGAAGTTGAAGAGCATTGCATCGAAAACATCGAAGCCCCAGCCGAGCCACGCGGCTGCGAACACGATCCATTGATGGCGCGACAGCTTCACGCGCCGAGTCTACCCGTCTCGAGAAGATGCTGGGCACGCAGCAATCCGACGACGGTTTTCGAGTCGTCGATTTCGCCGTCGAGACAGCGGCGTACGGCGTCGGCGAGCGGGATCCAATGCACCTCGAACACTTCGGCAGCCTCGCGGGCATCGGCGACCGGCGTGAGGTCGGTTGCGAGGTAGAGGTGGATGCGCTCGGTGAATACTCCGGGGGAGCTCACCGAGACGCCGAGCGATTGCAGCCGCGAGGCCTGCACACCAGCTTCCTCGATGAGTTCGCGACCTGCGGTGTCGATCGGCGCTTCGCCCGGCTCCAGACGGCCGGCCGGCAATTCCCAAATTCGTCCGCCCACGGCGTGGCGAAACTGGTGCAACAAACAGACGCGACCTTTCGCGTCGAGCGCCACGGTGGCGGCACCGCCGGGGTGGTGCAGAATTTCGAGGTCTGCGGTGTGTCCGTTCGGCAAGCGGACGGTGTCGACCGTGAGACGGGTGACGCGACCATGGAAAACTTCGCGCGTGGACAGCAGCATCGATGAAGCCTCGGCATCCTTGAGCATGGGCGTAGTCTAGGCTTTTCGCAGCATGCTCCGCGGAGTCGAACCATGAAAATGCGTCTGCTCGGTCAGTCTGGTCTCAAGGTTTCCGAGCTGTGTCTCGGCACGATGACCTTCGGCACCGAAACGGCGATCGGTTCCGAGGAAGACGAGTGTCGACGCGTGTTCGACGCCTATCTCGAAGCCGGTGGTAATTTCATTGACACCGCGAACATCTACACCTTCGGCACCAGTGAACGCATGCTCGGTCGCTTCATCGCCGGGCAGCGCGCTTCGCTCGTGATCGCCACCAAGTACGCGATGAACACCGATTTGAAGAACCCCAACTCGGGTGGCAACTCCCGCAAAGCCCTGCGGGAGGCGGTTGAGGGCAGTCTCGCGCGCCTCGGTACCGATTACATCGATCTCTTGTGGGTGCATGCCTGGGACGCGTGGACGCCGCTCGAAGAGACTCTGCGCGGTCTCGACGATCTGGTTCGTGCGGGCAAAGTTTTGTACACGGGATTTTCCAACGTTCCCGCCTGGGTCGTGGCGCGCGCGCAGACGCTCGCCGAGTGCCGCGATTGGTCGAGGTTGGTAGCCCTGCAACTGCATTACAGCTTGATCGAGCGCAACGTCGAGCGCGAGTTGCTGCCTTGCGCTGCCGCGCTCGGCATGACGGTCACCGCCTGGAGTCCGCTCGCGGGCGGGGTGTTGTCGGGCAAATACCCGCAGGATCCCGCGGCGCGAACGGGTCAGGAGGGGCGACTCACGAACACCGGCTGGGGGAATCTTTTTTTGCGCGATCGCAACCTCGCGATCGCCGAGACGGTCCGTGCCGAGGCCGCACGTCTCGGTCGCAGTTCATCGAGCGTGGCGATTCGTTGGTTGATGGAGCGCGGCGTCATCCCTATTTTGGGCGCGCGCAATGCGCTGCAACTGCGAGATCTGCTCACCGCGACGCAATTCACGCTCGATGCCGACGCCACTGCGGCGCTCGATGCGGCGGGTCAGATCGATCTCGGTTATCCGCGCAGCTTGCTCGAGGGGCCGATGGGACCGCGCATGCTGCACGGCGATCGGGTGGGCGAGATCGTCGGTCGCTGAAACTTCAGCGTGAGCGGGCGAGGTATTCCTCGTTCGGCATCATGTCGGTGGCGGCAGCGACCCGGTTCGTCATGTTGAAGAAACCGGTGATCGCGACGATGTCCCAGATCTCTCGATCCTTGAAGCCGGCACGGCGCAGGGTACGTCGATCGGCTTCGCCGGTTTCGGCGGGCGCCACGGTGAGCTTGTGCGCGTAGTCGAGCATGGCGCGCTGCTTCTTGCTGATCTGCGCCACGCGGTAATTCATCACCAGCGTTTCGCCGAGCGAAGGGTCGCCCGACAGCGCCCGCAAGGCTTCGCCGTGGGCCGTCAAGCAGTAGTAGCACCGGTTGGCGGCCGAGACGACGACTGCGATCATTTCACGTTCCAGCGCGGTGAGCTTCGAGTCGCCGAGCATCAAGTCGTTGTACATGGCGATGAAGGCGCGCAGCTTCGTTTCGTCGAAGCTGTACACCTCGAGCACGTTCGGCAGAAAACCGATTTTCTGTTCGCACACGGCAAAATATTTGGCGAGATCGGGGGCGAGTCGATCGCGCTGCGGAATCGGCAGCTTCAGGGCGATCTTGCTTCGGGGCTGGGCGCGATAGCGGCGGGGCATGGCGAGGCTCTAGCTTGACGGAGTCGACCTTGCCATGGCGCTCGAAGAGCACCCGGACATCGGCCTCGTTGGCTGAGAAGGGCAGGTTGCCCACGTAGATCGTCGTCATTCGACCGTCTCTCTGATCTTTGGTCAGTGGAATCAGCCGCTCGCCACGGTTTCCCGTGACGAGCGGCTCGATGCTACTACCGGAGTCGACGGCAAGACAACCGGGCGCAAACGACTACTTCTTGAGGGGTGTCGTCGGCGCAATCTTTTTCTTGAAGTAGGTCCAGCTGGTCTCGTTCTCGCGGCTGTCATCGCCAGCCGGCGGGCTCCGATATTCGGGGTAGTCCGTCTCGAGGGCTTTTTTGAGTACCGGCGAGAGCTGATCGGCGCCGTCGAGTTTGCGACCTGCCGCGTGGATGTAGATCAGACCGGCACGGCCGCTCATTTCCATCCACGGCAGCCAGTCGGCCATGCGCACCCAGCCGACCTCGACCGCCGGGTTCGGAATCTTGGGGTCGGTCAGCACGTTGATGTCACCGAAGAAATTGAACATCTCGGTCGCGTGGTAGTAACCGCCGACGTTTTTCTGGAACTCGCCGGCGAGCGGATTCACGTAGAAAAGCGGCACCGTGATGGTGTTCCACCAGACGTTGCCGTTGGTGGTGCCGGGCCAGGTGGCGGGCTTGCCGTCGGCGCCGATCGGGAAAACCGGCCGTTGATTGACCGGATCGTTCGCAGTCTGCAGAACTTTGACGGTCTGGCCGGTCCAGGGGTTTTTCCACTCCTTCAGCAACTCGCCCGTGGTCGGGTCGACGTAGAGCAGCAATTCACGAGAGACCAGTCGCCAGCCGGTACCGCGAACCGGGTCGGTCACGGTGACGCACTGCCGGACGTTGTAGCCTTCGACGTCAAAAAGCTTGCGATCGCGCTCGCCGGGGACCCGTGCGAAGCCTTCCCCATGGAAGTAGTAGATCGTCGGCGTGTTGTCGATCGATCCACATTGGATGCGTCTTCCGGCGAGGGTTGCGCCTTCCGGAGTGTTGAGGTCGATGCGCTTGGCTTTGCCGCTCTGCGCGCGCGCGTCAGGGGTGGTCAGCAAGGCACAGGCCGCAACGGCAGCGCAGGCCAAAGAAATCAGCGGTCGTGACATCAGTGTCTCCTCGGTGTACCAACAGGCTATTGAATGGAAATCGTCACAGGAATTTTCGAACGGCGGGGTCGATTTGTGACACCGGTTCACGGTTGCGCGTGAGCTCGCTCATCACCCGCTCGGTATAGGCTGCGAGTTCTGCCGCCCGGGCTTCGGCGGCGGCTGCCAAATCCTGATGATTTTCGACGGCCCCGACCGGCAGTACTTTGCGCGATTCGAGTTCGGCCTCGAGAGCGGCGAGACGCTCGCGCAGCATCCAGACCTCGGCCGTGAGCGCGACGATCGCGCCGACGGCGTTGTCCATGGGCAGCTTGTGCAGGAAGTCCGGTTCTTCGTGGGTGACGGGGCCTTGCAGCGCGGCGTTGAAACGCTGGCCCGTCGCCGGATCGACGAGCGGATCGATGGCAGTATCGCGCGAAGTCGTCATCTTGCTCATTTTTCGAAAACGTACAGGTTCCAGTGGTTGGCGTTGATCGGCGCTTTGCCCGGCCGCCGCACCGAGCGGTTCAAGCGTTCGAAGGGGGTGATGCTCACCTTAGAGAAGCCGGCGGCGCGCGCCCATTCGCCGATCGGTGTGTCGTACCACGGCGTCGAGTAGGTTTCGTTGTTGGTCCAAGCGTGGGTGCGTTGCAATACGTTCTGAAAGGCGTCGCCGGGACGCAGATGAAATTCGTGGCCCGCGAACAGGCCGCCAGGCTTCAAAACCCGTGCGGCCTCGGCGAGCAGCGCCGGGGTGTGTGCGGGCGGCAACTCGTGCAGCATGAAATTGAAGAACACGAGATCGAAGTGCGCGTCCGGGTAGTCGAGGTGCTCGAGATCCTGCTGCGACAGCAAAAACCGCATGCCGCGCTCGCGGGCGCGAAGATTGGCGACTTTGAGGCAAGGCGCCGACAAGTCGACGCCGTGGCACTCGGACTGCGGTTGTCGCTGTTGCCAGGTGATGAGCGCAGCGCCGTGCCCCACGCCCCAGTCGAGTACGCGCGCGTACTCACGCTGCGGCAAAGCATCGAAGAGGATGCGGTAGATGCCGTTCGGATCGGCGTGCGCCGGAACCGTCGTGCGGCGTCCGATTTCATAGGCGAGCCCGGCTAACGAGTCGCCTGCAACGCCTCCCGTGTGCTGATGAAAGGGCACGTAACGGAAGTACTCCGGCAGTGACAGCGAGGGATCGAGTCGCAGCGCGGTGGGGTCGCTCTTCAGGGTCTCGGCGGCTGCGGCATCGAGCGCCCGCTCGAGCCGATCGCGGTCGCGCTCGAGCGTGGCAAAGATTCCGAGCGTCGGCCGGTGATACTTGAAGCGTTGCAGATTGCGATAGGCCCAGCAGTAAAACTGGAATTCGTTGAGCTCGTCGAGCACCCACTGCGCCGCGCGCCAGTCTGAGGCGGGCGTGGGGTGCGCACGCTCGTAGCGGTCGTGGAGCTGGCCGACGAGCGGCCCTTCCATGTAGTTTCGTGCCGCCCGCAAGAAGGCGTGGTAGCTGCGAAAGTCACGGCTCTCATGCACCACGAGCGGGTCTTGCTCATGGCCGTCATTGTCGATGTCGAGTCGTGCGTTCATTCGAGCGCTCATTCGAGGTAGGCGTAGCCGTTGAGCTCGCCTTCGTAGAATCGCTTGAGGGACTGGCTTTCGGCAACAGTCATCCGGCCCTCGCGTATCGCCCGCTCGCAGTCGCGCGCGAGGGCGGGGTAGAGCTCGGCGACGTCGTACTCCATGTATTCGAGCACGCGATTGGCGGTGTCACCCTTGACCACTTCGTCGATCCACCACTTGCCGTCTTCTTCGAGACGGATGTGCACGACGTGCGTGTCGCCGAAAAGGTTGTGCAGGTCACCGAGCGTTTCTTGGTAGGCCCCCACCAAAAATGCGGCCAGGTAATACTCCTCGCCATCGGTGAGATCGTGCAACTCGAGGGTACGTTTGATTTCGCGGTGACTGACGAAGCGATCGATTTTGCCGTCCGAGTCGCAGGTGATGTCGGCGAGCACGGCGCGTCTCGTCGGGCACTCATCGAGCCGATGGATCGGCATGATCGGAAAAAGATGGTCGATGGCCCAACTGTCGGGCAGCGACTGGAACACCGACATGTTGCAAAAGTAG
This sequence comes from Gammaproteobacteria bacterium, assembly GCA_010031985.1. Classification (GTDB taxonomy): domain Bacteria; phylum Pseudomonadota; class Gammaproteobacteria; order Steroidobacterales; family Steroidobacteraceae; genus UBA964. Next base: position 6,911 of record RGYP01000003.1, on the reverse strand, counting down.
ATATCCGAGAGAATGCTCTCGATGCCCTCGAGTTCCTCGGGTACTTCTTCGAGTCGGCGACAAAAGTCGCGGATCTTGGCGCAGGTCGCCCAGTAGAGCCGCTCGGCGAGACCGCGGAATTCCAGCGACAACAAACCGAGATTGAACATCTGCAGGCACTGCTCGCGGGCGGTGAGGGCATCGTGCCAGCACTCGACGAGGCGTCGTTCGCTCACCTCGCGATACGCGCCGAGCAGGTCCTGCACCGGCTGCGGCAGCGTGCGCCCCGCGTAGTCCTCGTCCTCGCGACCGGTGACGCGGAACTTGTCGAGTGCGGACGAGCCGAGCGTGTTGAAGATGAGTACGCTGTGATGGGCGGCGATCGCCCGACCCGATTCGCTGACGATCATGGGATGCGCGATGCCACGCGCATTGCAGACGCTTGCGATGCGATAGACCACGTCGTTGGCGTATTCCTCGATGGTGTAGTTCATCGAGGAGGAATAGTTGGTGCCCGAGCCGTCGTAATCGACGCCGAGTCCGCCACCGACATCGATGTATTCGAGGCCGGCACCGAGCAGCTTGAGTTCGGCGTAGACGTGGGCGAGCTCGTTGATCGCTTCCTTGATGCGCCGGATGTCCTGCAACTGACTTCCCGGATGGCAGTGCACGAGCTTCAGACAATCGAGCATGTCGTGCGTGCGCAGTACCTCCACCGCCTCGAGGATCTCGGTGATGAACAAACCAAACTTCGATTTTTCGCCCGCCGAGTCGCGCCAGCGGCCCGAACCCTCGCTCGCGAGCTTCACGCGGACCCCGATCTGCGGCTTCACGCCGAGACGCAATGCATGTTTGATGATCAGACCGAGTTCCGAAAAGTTCTCGACCACGGGGACGATTCGTCGACCGAGTTTGGTGGCGAGCATCGCGGTCTCGATGTAGCTGTCGTCCTTGAAGCCGTTGCAGACGATCAGTCGATCGGGCGAGTTTTCGCTCATCGCCATCACGGCAAGCAATTCGGGCTTGCTGCCGGCTTCGAGACCGAAGCCGAACTCGGCGCCGTAGCGATAGACTTCTTCGACGACGAGTCGCTGCTGATTCACCTTGATCGGATAAACCGCGGCGTATCGATTGCGATAGTCGTTTTCGGCCATTGCGCGCGCAAAGGCGTCGTTAAGCTGTCTCAGACGATGCGCCAAAATTCCGGAGAAACGCACGACGACGGGGGTCGTGAGTTCGCGCTCCTTGAGACCCTGCACCACTTCGAAAAGATCGATTTCGCGATCGGCACGTTGTTCGGGACGCACGACGACGTGACCTTGCTCGTTGACGCCGAAGTAACCCTGTCCCCAGGCCTGGACGTGGTAGAGCTCGCGAGAATCCGCAACGCTCCACGCGGGGCCGCGACGGAGGTTCGATGGCGTCGCGCCACCCGTGATGGCCTCGGCAGATTTGAGCGTCGTCTCGTTCATGGTCGTGTTCATCTAACGTGGCCCTCTTGCCACTGGGCGAGCCGGGTCGCGGATCCATTCACTCCACGAGCCCGGATAGAGGCGCGCACCTTGCAGCCCCGCGTGCTCGAGTGCAAGCAGATTCACGCAGGCACTCACGCCGGAGCCGCACATGGCGATCAGCGCTTCGGACGGCCGGCCGTTCAAAGTTTGCAGCCACTCCGTTCTGAGCGTTGCGGCATCTTTGAGACGACCGTCGGCTTGGTAGTTGCGGGCGTAATGATGGTTGAACGCGCCGGGCACATGTCCGCCGACTGGATCGATGGTTTCGTTTTCACCGGCAAAGCGGTCGGCGCCACGCGCATCGACGAGCCGGAGCGTGTCGTCTTGCAGCGACTGCAGCACCTGCGCAGCGCTCACCGCCATCGGCGCATTTGCTTGCGGGACGAACTCGCGCGGCGTCACTTTGGGCAGCGCAGTCTCGAGCGCTCGGCCCGTGGCAAGCCATGCGGCAAGTCCTCCGTCGAGTACGGCGACCCGCTCGTGGCCCAGCCAGCGCAGCAGCCACCAGGCGCGTGCCGCAAAAAAGCTGTTGCCTTGGTCGTAGACCACGACCTGCGTTCGTCGTTCGATGCCCCACGCGCCCAGCCGCCTTGCCAGCACCTGCGGCTCGGGCAGCGGATGACGACCTGTGGTCGGGCCCGCCAGGCCCGCCAGATCACGATCGAGATGCGCATAGCGTGCATCCGGAATGTGCCCGGCGGCGTAGGCGGCTTCGCCCGCGGCGGGTTTGCCGAGTTCGAAACGACAATCGAGCGTCACCCAGTCGGGTGACGACACCTCGGCCGCCAGCTCGGCGACCTCGATGATCGTGTTGTGGAAACTCGTGGTGGCGGACATCGGCGCTCCAGATTGGGCAAGCGCGAATTCTCCGGTGCGGACGTTACCGTTACAATCCCGCGCCATGGCCATCGACCTCTGGTGGGCCAGCGGCAGTCCCTACTCATGGCGGGTGATGCTGGCGCTGGAACACAAGCGGCTGCCCTACGACAGCCACTCGTTGCAGCTCGCCTTCCAGGAGCACAAGGCGCCGCAGATGTTGGCGATGAACCCGCGTGGGCGCGTCCCGGTGCTCAAGCACGACGACTACGTGGTCTTCGAGTCGGTGGCGATCCTGTACTACCTCGATCGCAAGTATCCGGATCCACCGATTTTCGGGCGCACGCCTGAGGAGGCGGCCGTGATCGTGCGGGTGATCGAAGAATTTCAGGCCTACACCGAGCCGCACATCATGGGGATTTGCCGCACGCTGCTCGGCGGTGCGAATCCCCTCGAAGAGCCGCCGCTCGGCGCAGATGCACTGACCGATGCGATGCACGTCGTGGCGCGTGAGGCGCGCACCATCGAAATGCGAGTGTCGCGTTTCGACTGGATCGTGGGCGATGACTACAGCGCCATCGACATGGTGATTTTCCCGGCGATCCAGTTGTTGCGGCGCGCGCTCGGTCGCCCGGGAGCCGAGGACTTGGCCCGTCGATTTTTGCCCATCGAGGTCAACTACCCGGCCCTCGGGCGCTGGCTTGCGCGAATCGAGGCGCTGCCGGGGTACGATCGTACTTTTCCGCCGCACTGGCGGCCGGACTGACGAAGTAAAACATCACAGGGAGGCGAGACAAAGAAGATCATGAGCGGCCACAAGGTTCACGTGCAATTTTCGGGACGAATCATTTTCGTCGGCTTCGGCAGTATCGGTCAGGGCGTTTTGCCCCTGATTTTGCGGCACATCGGCACCAGCGCCGATCGCATCACCATCGTCTCGGCCGACGAGCGCGGCGCCGAGGTGGCCACGCACTATGGCGTGAAGTTCGTGGTCGATCCGATCGTGCCCGGCAATCTCGAGAGCCGGCTCGCGCCTCTGGTCGGTCAGGGTGATTTTTTGATCAATGTCTCGGTCGACGTGTCCTCGATCGCGCTGATCGAGTTCTGTCAGGCGCGCGGCGCAATGTATCTCGATACCTGCATCGAGCCGTGGCCGGGCGGCTACACCGACAAATCGAAGCCCGCGGCGCATCGCACCAACTATGCACTTCGTGAGCGCGCGCTCGCCTTGCGTGCCGGCCGCGAAACGGCACCTACGGCGGTGCTGACCCATGGCGCCAACCCGGGCATGGTGTCGCACTTCGTCAAACAGGCGATGCTCAACATCGCCGCCGACACCGGGGTTGTCGCCGGTAATCCGCAGTCACGCGAAGCGTGGGCGGCGCTCGCGCACACGCTCGGCATCAAGGTGATCCACATCGCCGAGCGCGACACGCAAGTCTCGCCTGTGCGCAAGCGTCCGGGCGAATTCGTCAACACCTGGTCCTGCGACGGTTTCGTCAGCGAGGGTTCGCAGCCCTGCGAGCTCGGTTGGGGTGCTCACGAGAAGCATTTTCCGGCCGACGGCAACGCCTATGATTTCGGGCGCAAGTCGTCGATATTTTTGTCGCGCCCCGGTGCTGCGACGCGAGTACGCACCTGGACTCCCAAAGCCGGACATTTCCACGGTTTCGCGATCACGCACGGCGAGTCGATCTCCATTGCCGATTACCTCACCGTGAAGAAAGCCGACGAGGTGGTCTACCGCCCGACGGTGCACTACGCCTATCACCCCTGCGACGATGCCGTGTTGTCGGTGCACGAATTTGCCGGCCGCAATTTCGTCATGCAGTCCAAGCAGCGCATTTTGATGGACGAAATTTCTTCGGGTGGCATCGATGAGCTCGGTGTGCTTCTCGCCGGACACTCGAAGAATGCCTATTGGTACGGCTCGCAGCTTTCGATCGACGAGGCGCGCCAACTTTGTCCGTACAACAACGCAACCAGCCTTCAGGTCACGGTGGCGGTGTTGTCGGGCGTGATCTGGGCGATGGAAAACCCGAATCGTGGCGTGATCGAGCCCGACGAAATGGATTTCCGTCGCAACCTCGAAATCTGCATGCCTTATCTCGGTCCCGTGGTGGGCGAATACACCAACTGGAATCCGCTCTCCGAGCGCGAGAGTCTCTTCAAAGAAGACCTCGACCACTCCGACCCGTGGCAGTTCAAAAACGTCCGCGTGGTCTGACCTAAGGCGTCTCGTAGCGGACCTCGGTGATCACCCAGGTCCGCTCGCCTTTCGGGGTCAGCACGGTGACTTCGTCGTCGAGTCGCTTGCCGAGCAGCGATCGAGCGAGCGGCGCATCCATGCTGACGTAGCCGGGGGCGAGGTCGAACTCGTCGGGACCGACGATGCGGTGGCGGGTCTCGATGCCCTCGTCGTCCTCCAGCGTCACCCAGGCGCCAAAGAAAACGCGCTGTCGATCCGCGGGGGTCTGATCGACGACCACCATGCCCTCCAGTCGCTTGCGCAGAAAACGCACGCGGCGATCTATCTCGCGCAGGCGACGCTTGCCATAGGTGTACTCGGCGTTTTCCGAGCGATCGCCCTGCGCGGCTGCTTCGCTGACGGCAAGAGTGACCTGCGGCCGCTCCACGCGCCATAGCTGATCGAGTTCGCTCGTCAGGCGGGCGTGGCCTTCCCGTGTGATGAACTTGGAACCGGGCGTGGTGGGGGGGCGATAGCGGGGCATGGCAACGGCGGCTTAGTCTCCGAGGGCCGAATCCCCTAAACTCCCGGGCCTTCGGGATTCGGCAATCTCTGCAACAAAGGACGGGTCGAAAAATGTCGCGACGTCATTATCTGTCAATCATCGTTGCCGCAGCCATCGCGGTGTCTGCCAGCACCGCGGCGAGGGCGGCGCCCGCCGCCAACACGTCGAATGCCAATGCTTCGGTCGCGGCGAAGAGCTTGCGCTCGGGTCTCGACCTCGATGGCTTCGATCGCAGCGTGCGTCCCCAGGACGATCTCTATCGCTTTGCAGGCGGCACCTGGCTGGCCAAAACCGAGATCCCCGCCGATCGCTCGAACTTCGGAACGTTCAGCAAGCTCGAGGACGATGCGCTCGCCGCCCTGCGCGAGCTGATCGAAGCGGCAGCGGCCGACGGCAAGCGCGTGTCGGGCTCCGACGCGCAAAAGCTCGGTGATTTTTACACCGCCTTCATGAATACCGAGCTCATCGAAAAGCGTGGTCTCGCACCGCTGACGGCCGAGTTCGGGCGCATCGAGCAGATCGTCAAGCCCGAGGACGTATTCGTTTATTTTGGTCGTGCGCAGCGTGTTGGGCTCGGGGCCCCGGTGAACGCCTACGTGGGGCAAGACCGCAAACAGTCGACGCGCTACATCCCGGGGCTCTCGCAGAGCGGGCTGACCATGCCCGATCGCGAGTACTACTTGGCCGACGACGCGCGCAACGTCAAAGCGCGCGCCGACTTCGCCATCTACGCGGAAAAATTGCTGTCGCTCGCAGGCACTGCCGATGCGACTGCCGCGGCCTCACGCATTCTTGCGCTCGAGACCGCAATCGCCAAACTGCATTGGACGCGGGTCGAAAATCGCGATCCGGTGAAGACCTACAACCGCATGTCGCTTGCGGATGCGACGACCGCGATGCCGGCCTTCGACTGGCGCGCGTTCATCAGCGGCATGGGTCCCGAAGCCGCAGCCATCGGTGAGTTCGACATCCGTCAACCGACCTACGTGCGCCAACTCGGCGAGCTCGTGCGGGCGACGCCGGTTGCGACCTGGCGCGAATATTTCCGCTTCCGTGCGCTCGATGCGAACGCCGCGTTCCTGCCGCAGGTCTTTGACGCCGCGCGCTTCGAATTTCGCGAGCGCGCCTTGCGCGGGGTCCAGGAGCAGCAACCACGTTGGCGTCGCGGTCTCAATTTGATCGATCGTTCGATCGGCGAGATCGCCGGCCGCGCCTACGTCGAAAAGACTTTCCCGCCCGAGGCGCGCATCCGCATCCAGGAGTTGGTGGCCAACCTGCGCGCGGCCTTTGCGCAGTCGATCGATTCGCTCGAGTGGATGGGACCCGAGACCAAGACCGAGGCCAAGCGCAAACTCGCCGCATTTTCGGTGAAGGTCGGTTACCCCGACGAGTGGCGCGACTACTCCACGTTGCAGGTGAGTGCGGACGATCTGCTCGGCAATCTGCGGCGCGTCAATGAATTCGAGTTCCTGCGACAGATGAACCGACTCGGCAAGCCGGTCGATCGCACCGAGTGGGGCATGACGCCGCAGACCGTCAACGCCTACTACAGCCCGCCGATGAACGAGATCGTGTTTCCGGCGGCCATCCTGCGACCGCCATTCTTTGATCCGAGTGCCGACGATGCGGTCAACTATGGCGGTATCGGCGGGGTGATCGGCCACGAAATCAGCCACGGTTTCGACGACTCCGGACGCCGTTACGACGGCGAAGGCAACCTGCGCGACTGGTGGACGTTCGACGACAACGTGCGGTTCCGTGAGCGGGCGGGGCGGCTCGGCGCCCAATACACCGGCTACAAGCCGATCGACGGTCGTTCGATCAACGGCGATCTCACCATGGGCGAGAA
>RGYP01000200.1 GCA_010031985.1 Gammaproteobacteria bacterium | reverse complement strand
GTCGCTTTCACCGGGACGCTGGAGGTCGCCTACCGCGCCTGTCTCGAATCGCGGGTGGCACCCATGAAATGCCCGAGCACGCGCTCGCGTAAATTTTTGGCCTTACCCACGTAGATGAGCGCATCGCCCTCGCCGTAGAAACGATACACCCCCGCGGCCTCGGGCAGGTCGTCGATCAGATCCGCCGACAAATGCGCTGGCAGCGAAGGCCGACGACCCACCCGCTCGATGGCGGCATCGAGAGCTTCCGCAGGCCAGGTGCCGCGTAGCCGCTGCCAAAGTTGCGCGAGCACCTGCGCATCGGGAAGCGCGCGGTGACGCGAGCTGCACTCGAGCCCATGTCGCTCGATGATCGAATCGAGGTTGTGTCTGGCGGCTTCCGGGTAGAGCTCGCGCGACAAACGCACCGTGCAGGTGAGCGGCGCACTGAATCGCCGACCACAGCGGCGCAGCTCGGCTCGCACGAACCCGTAATCGAAGCGCGCGTTGTGGGCGACGAAGCGGCGCCCGGCGAGCCGGGTTTCGACTTCATCGGCGAGGGTCTCGAACGAAGGCGCTACCAGCACCATTTCATTGCTGATACCGGTGAGCCGCTGGATCGAAGGCGGGATCGTCACGCCCGGGTTGACGAGCGAGCTCCATTCCCACTCGATCACCCCGTCGCGCATGGCGACGATGGCGATCTCGGTGATGCGGTGCCAGGCCGGATGACCCCCCGTGGTCTCGACATCGACGAAGGCGATCGCGCCGGCCGAAAGGTCGGCAGAGGATGTCGTGAGCGCGGTCTGCACGGCGGTCAGTTTAGCAGCCGATGCACCGTCGGCCGGCGGCCGACGGACACGCCGCACCAATAGAGTGCAGGCGCGCGGCCGTTTTAGGTCTAAAATGCGGGCAATCGGCTCGAACGAGGCGACTCATGCGCTGGCATGCGCCTTGCTCTAGATAAAGCCGACGTACAACTCTTCGAGGACAATCGCACATGAAAATCGCCCCCGTACTCGCCGTGGTCGCTCTCGGTGCCGCAGCATCCGTGGCACAAGCCGAAGTGTCATCGACCATCACACTCACCTCCGACTACGACTTCCGTGGCCTGACCCAGACGGCGCGCGACCCCGCTTTGCAGGCAAGCCTCGATTGGGCGAACGACTCGGGAATGTACGTGGGCGCTTGGGCCAGCAACGTCGACTTCGGCAAGGGCACCGATGCCGACGTCGAGGTCGACCTCTATGCCGGGTTCCGCGGCAGCTTCAACGACGACCTGTCGTTCGACGTCGGCGCCATCCAATACGCCTACCAGCCGAATGGCGACAAAGTGGATTTCGCCGAAGCCTACGGCAGCCTCACCTACAAGGCCGTGACGGCGAAATACTCCTACGCCTGGGACTACGGCAACACCGGCAGCGCCGCCTCCTATTTCGAACTCAACAGCGCCGTGCCGCTGCCCAATGATTTCAGCCTGACCCTGCACGGCGGCTACAGCAGCGGCGAATACTGGACCGAAAACTACCTCGACTACTCCATCGGTGTCGCGAAGTCGGTCGGCAACTTTGCGGTGTCGCTGAAGTGGGTCGACGGCAGCGACTTGCAGTCTGCGCAGAAAGCGCCGGCCGACGTCTTCACCTCCGACGCGAAGTTGGTGTTCTCGGTCGCGACCACGCTGCCCTGGGGCAAGTAAGGCGCGCATTAGCTCGGTCGAGCATCGGCTTGGTCTCGCCGCGGCGAGACCCCAAAAACGAAGCGCCGGGGCAACACCCCGGCGCTTTTTCATTAGTGCGCCGATCCCGTGATCGGCGCTGCGTCGCAGAAGAGCCGACTCAGGCCAGAACGCGACGACGCAGACCGAACGCTGCCTCGGCGAGCACACCGAACGCGGTGTACAACGCCATGGTCAGCAGGTAGCCAGGGAAGTACCCCGAGACCGCCACGATGAATGCCGACGGCGTCGCCGCTGCGGGCGATGCAGCAAAGAAATACATGCCGACGTTGGCGATGACGAACGTCACGAGCGCGCTAGCCGCAACGCCGAGTGCGATGCGACCGTAGCCCCCGTCGGCGACCGAGCGGCCAGCCACCCACAGGGCGCCATAGGCCGGAATCAAGAAAAAGTAGGCGGGCGAATAGCAGTTGGTCGGCGTACCGAGCGCAAAGGCTGCGAGATCAGTCACCCAAGCCAGCACGAAGAAGCCCGGAAACAGGCGCAGATCGCGCAACCAGAGACCGGCCAGGAAGAACACGGCCCACGAGGCATCGACCGGCCCGCCGTATTCGCCGAAGTGGCCGAGACGCGTGACCGCCATGATCAGCGCCAGCGCTGCCGCCAACACCCAGAAGCGGCGATCCGCCGACTCGAGGCTCCGTCCCATCTGCATCATTTTGTCGTTCATGTCTTGATCTCCGAAAAAACGCTCCTGATCCCCCGTCACCCTCAACGCGGCGCCCGATGTCGCAGCGTCAAGAACACCTCGCGGCCGAGCGCAGGGTACAGTGTCGCCGTCTCGTAGCGTCGATCGAGCGCATTGGCGAGCCGCAGTTGCAGCTCGGTGCGCGCCGACAGGCGCCACGATCCCGTCACGTCGAGGACGGCATAGCCGCCGAGACGCCGGGTGTTGGCGAGGTCATCATACCTGCGACTGGCGAACTGCACACTCGCACCCAGATCGAACTGCTCACTGCCGGTCCACGCGAGGGCGGTCCGACCCGTCCAAGCCGGACGTCGCGGCAACTCCCGGCCGCGATTCGCACCGCTACCTCGATCTTCGGCCGACAACCATGCGAGGGTCTGCTCGAGGCGCCACGGGCCACGCTGCCACTCGACACTGCCCTCGAGGCCCTGCAAATCGGCTTTGGCGATGTTCTGCGGGTTGAAGGTGGCGACGTCGAAGGCGATCAGATCGTCGACGCGGGTCTGGTAGGCACTCACCGACCAGCGCAGCGCGGCCAGTCGCCGCTTGAAGCCGAACTCGCGCGTGGTCGCACGCTCGGGATCGAGCTTGGCATTGCTGAAGCCGGGGTAATAAAGCTCGTTAAAACTCGGCGCCTTGAAGGCGGTACCGACGCTCGCATAGGCCTGCACCCCATTCGCAAAGCGCCAGCCCCAGCCGAAGCTACCCGTCGCGTTGGAGCCGAACTGCTCGTTGTCGTCGAGCCGGGCTGCAACCGCGAGGCTCTGCGCCCCTGCGGCCCACGAGTACTGCGCGAATGCCGCGCGGTTGTCCCGCGCGGCGCGATCGTAGCGCACGTCGCTGTCGACCCGATCGCGCAGCCAATCCGCACCCAGCATCAAAGCGCCGCTACCCGCGAACTGCAACTCGTTTTGCCAGCTGAAGGAATCGCGCGAAGAATCGAACACGCTGCGGGTCGTGTCGCCGTTACGGAAACTCGTGGACTCGTCCCACGAACGACCGGCTGTGACCGTGCTGCGCCACCCCGACGCCGGCTCGGTGACCCATTTGACGCCTGCCGCCTGATTGATCAAATCCGATTGATTGAGAAACGACGAGTCGAAGGCGACGCGCGCATCGGCGCGCTGCGCGAAGGCCTCGAAGGTCGCGCCACTGTCGGCGCGATAACCCGCAGCCACGTTGACGCTCGTGTTGCGATAGGGGTCGCGATCGGGTTCGGAGGTAAAGCAACCGCCGCCCGGCGGGAAGGGCCGCCCGAGGCAGGAGTTGATGCCGTCGGTCTCGAGATGCGAGACCTTGAGATCGAGCCAGGCCGCCTCATCGCCCAAGCCTGCCGCCGCAGCGAGTTGGCGAGTGCCGTTGGAGCCGGTGGTGGCGCGCAGCGACGCAGGGCCGTTGCCGCCCCGACGCGTGAAGATTTGGATCACGCCACCCATGGCATCGGCGCCGTAAAGACTGGAGCGCGGGCCGCGCACGATTTCGATGCGCTCGACCGTGTCGAGCGGCAGATCCTGCAGCGCGGGGATGCCGGTGGTCACCGAACCGATCCGCACGCCGTCGATCATCCAGAGCACGTGATCGGACTCGCCACCGCGAACGTAGACCGACGTCGGCTGCCCGATGCCGCCCTGCCGCGCGATCGCCACGCCCTCGACGGCCACCAGCAATTCGTCGAGCGTACGCGCCTGCGAGCGCTCGATGTCTTCGCGCTCGATCACGGCTGTCTCTTATACACATCTGACGCTGCCGACGA